>CAKPKZ010000043.1 GCA_934167435.1 uncultured Clostridia bacterium
GCTTAGGAGGCATGTGCTCTATCCAACTGAGCTACTGACCCATTTACTAAATAACAATAATTATGATATCACAAAATTTATAACATGTCAACCAATTAATGTAAAAATTTTGAAAATATTAAAAAATCATGTTTATAAAGCCTAATGCGCCAAATACAATAAAAATAATGTTAGAAAGTGTTTCTATTAATTTAGAATTAAATTTAGAATTTAGTATTTTACCAAAAATTATAGCAAGTAAATTACTAAAAACCATACCACAAATACAACCTAAAATTAAAGGAAGTTTAAAATTTGGATATTGAATACCAAGTCCTAGTGATGCTAAAAAAGTCTTATCACCAATCTCTCCAACAAATATGCACAAAGCAACAATAAAAGTATAATTTATTTTTAAAGAGCAGATTTTTTGTAAAACTGATTTATGTTCAGTAGAATCTTTACTAGGAAAAAATCCAATTAGCCCTAAAAGAACGAAAGATGTATAAGTTACTATGTCTAAATAGAATTTAAAATTTAGACTAGTAATACTGTTAATACTTCCTCCAAAAAATATTGCAATCCCATGACTAAGAAAGGTTCCTAAAGCAATACCAAGCAAAATATTACTAATTTTGCTTTTAGACGAAAAGGAGATAACTAACAATTGAGTTTTATCTCCAAGTTCTGCAATAAATACAATAAAAAAAGCGATAAAAAAAGTATAAATAAATTCCATAATTTCACCTCATACAATTATAAATAATGATATGTATGAACAATAAAAATTAGTACAAAAACATTACGGAAATAAGCATTTGTAAATTTTGTGTGAATTACTTTACATTAAAAAAATAAAATGATATTATTCTTATTAATTAAAAGTGTGAGGAGGAGTGTTTCGTGATAGAAGTAAAAAATGTTACAAAGAAGTATGGAAACTTTGAAGCTGTAAAAAACATTAATTTTAAAATCGAAGATGGAGAAATAATTGGTTTATTAGGGCCAAATGGAGCTGGAAAAAGTACTACAATGAATATGCTAACAGGTTATATTGAGCAAACAGAAGGTGAAATAATAATAGATGGCTATGATATGTTAAAAAAGCCTAAAAAAGCAAAAAAAGAAATAGGATATATGCCAGAGGGAGTACCATTGTATACAGATTTAACAGTAAAAGAATTTGTAAATTATATGGCTGATATAAAAAAAGTAGATAAAAAACAAAAGAAAGAAAAAATAGAAAAAATTTTAAAAGAAACAGGATTAGAAGATGTAAAAGGTAAGCTTATAAAAAACTTGTCAAGAGGATATAAACAAAGAACCAGTATGGCAGGAGCTTTGGTTGGGGAACCTAAAATATTAATATTAGATGAACCAACAGTAGGTTTGGATCCAAAACAAATTACAGAAATAAGAGAATTAATAAAAGAACTAGGAAAAACTCATACAGTAATTTTAAGTTCACATATATTATCTGAGGTAAGTCAGATTTGTAGTAAAGTAATAATAATAAATAAGGGAGAAATTGTTGCAGTAGATACACCAGAAAATTTAGAGAAAAAAGTTTCTATGAATAACAACATATATGTAACTGTAGAAGACAATGAAAATAAAATTACTAATATAACAAGTAACATTGAGGGAATAAAAAAAGTAGAATTAATTTCGCAAAATGATGATGGAACAAAAAAATATGTACTTGAAGTTGATAAAGATGTAGATTTAAGAAAAGTTATATTTGCAGAATTTGCAAAAGAAAATATTACAATTTTTGAAATGAAAAAGGCAGATGTTACATTAGAAGATGCATTTATGAAATTAATAGAAGGAGGAGAAGAATAATGGGAGCCATAATAAAAAAAGAATTTAAAACTTATTTTTTATCACCAATTGGTTATGTTTTTATTGGACTGTTTTTAATAATGTTTAGTATTTTCTTTTATATAGATGTAGTATCATATGGAAGTACAAATTTTGAATATATATTTTATTCTGGTGCAACTATATTAACATTTATAGTTCCAGTGCTTACAATGAGAACATTTGCAGAAGAAAGAAAAAGTGGAACAGAACAATTAATTTTAACAGCACCTATTAGCATTACTAAAGTTGTTTTAGGAAAGTTTATAGCAGCAACTTTAATAGTAATAATAACAGAGTTATGTACTTTTATGTATTTTGGAATTTTATGTTTTTTTGGAGTACCACATATAACAACAGCATTAGCAACATTATTAGGATTTTTACTATTAGCTATGGCTTATATATCATTTGGAATATTAGCATCTAGCATTACAGAAAATCAGATAATAGCTGGAGTTATTACAATAGGATTTTTTATATTAACATGGTTTTTACCACAATTTAGCACTATATTTACTAATTTTTCTTTAATAAATATGTTTTCAAAGTTCCCAAAGGGTCAGATAGATATTGCAGATACAATTACATTTATTACATTTACAATTACATGTATATTACTTACTATAATTGTAATGCAAAGAAGAAAAAGTGTAAGGTAGGAGGGATATAATGAAAAAGGATAAAATAAATAAAGAAGAGAAGGAAAATAAATTTATACAAACTATTAAGAAAAAATGGTTAATAAATGGAACAAAAACATTGATATTAGTTGCTTTATTAATATTAATATTTATTGCAATAAATATGTGGACGCAAAGCTTAAACTTAAACCCAATAGATTTAAGTCAAGATAAACTATATACATTAACAGATGAAAGTAAAGAAAAAGTAAAAAATATTCAAAAAGATGTTAATATATATTTTGTTGAATATGAAGAAGGAGACTCAAATTTTGACTTAGCAAAACAATATACAAATGCTAACGAAAAAATAAAAGTAGAAATAGTTAATGCATCTTCAAGACCAGACTTAGCAAGCAAATACGGATTGGAAACCGGAAATCAAGGTATTATTGTAGAATGCGGAGATAAATATAAAGTACTAACATCAAGTGATTTAGTAACATATGATACATCTACATATGAGACAATAAGCATAGCAGAGCAAAAATTAACAAGTGCAATAAAAAGTGTAACATCTGATGTTATACCAAAAGTATATTTCTTAGAGGGATACAGTGAATTTTCATTAAGTTCAAATATGCAATATTTAAATATATATTTAGCTAATGAGGTAAACGAAATAAAAACGTTAGATTTACTTTCAAGTGGAAAAGTACCCGATGATTGTGATACATTAGTTATTACAACACCTAGTAAAGATTTTGACGAAATAGCAACAAATGCAATTATAGACTATATAAATTCTGGAAAAAACATATTATGGTTAAATGCAGCTTTAACTAAACAAACAGATATGCCTAATGTGGCAAAAATTCTTGCAATGTATGGTGTAAAACCATTTGAAAAAGGAGTTATAAGAGAGACAGATTCTAGTAAAATGATATCAGGGTCTGCAGATCTTATAAAACCTGAAATAGAATATAGTACAATAACAAAAGATATTTATAATACAACAGGACTTATATTCTTAAATGCGACAAAAATAAACTTAGTAGATGAGACAGCATTAGAAGAATTAAAGGTATCAAAAACAGAACTATTACATGCAAGTGATGCGTCATATTTTAGAACTGATTTTACAATTCAAACAAATAGTATAGCAGACAATGAAGAAAAAGGTAAGTTTTTGATTGGTGCAGAATTAAGTAAAACTGTATCAAGTGCAAACGAAGAAACAGGCGAAAAAGAAAAGATGTCTAAATTAGTAATTTATGGAGAGAATTATTTTATTACTGACTATCAAATTAACTCTTCGTATTCAACAGGAATTATTCAATTAGCATATAATAAAGATTTAGTTTTAAATTCAATGTCTTATTTAGTTAACAGACAAGAAGATATTACTGCAAGAAAAAATACAGGAACAGTAACATATACTGCAACAGAACAACAAGATATTATTATAAGAGTAGTAATATTTGCGGTTCCAATTTTAATAATAATAGCAGGAATTATAGTTTGGATTATAAGAAGAAGAAAAAAATAGAATAAAAAATAAAAACTTCCATAAACTGATATGGGAGTTTTTTTATGAGAAATATTTTGAAAATTGTAGTTGTTATATTAGGTGCATTTATAGGTGCAGGTTTTGCATCTGGAAAAGAAATATACACTTTTTTTTATTCTTTTGGTTATAAAGGAATAATTGGAATAGTCGTATCTTGTATATTATTAACAATAGTAGTATATAAAACATTACTTATTGTAAACAAAAATAATATATATAATTATAAAGAGTTTTTGGGGCATCTGATTCAAAAAAATATAGATTCTAAATATTACATAGGAAATATAATAAATAATGTTGTAAATATTTTAATTTTAATAAGCTTTTTTATAATGGTTGCGGGATTTGGAGCTTATTTTGAGCAAGAATATAATATAAACAGTATAATTGGTAGTATAGTACTTGCGATATTTAGTTATTTTATATTAAAAAAAGATACAAATGGATTAGTAAAAGTAAATGAAATTTTAGTTCCAATAATAATAATTGTAATAGTATTAATTGGAATTGTTTATATAGTGCCTAATAAAGAAATAAATGTAGAAAACCAAAAAGTAAAAGAGTATGATTTTTTAGTAAATAGTATATTATATTGTAGTTATAATTGTATAATGTTAATACCTATATTAACAACGGTAAAAAATTATACTAAAAATAGAAAAGACATTATGTGTATAAGTGTAATATCCGGAATAATAATAGTACTGTTATTACTAGTTATGTTTTTTATATTAAATTCAAACAGTATAAATTTAGCAAATGTAGAAATGCCTGTAGCATATATATTAAAAAATAATGTAATACTAAAAAATTTATATGGTGTTATCGTTCTTATTTCAATTTTTACAACTGCAATATCATTAGGAAGTAGTTTTATAAAAAATGTATCTAAAAATCAAAAAAGTTATTCACATATTGCTAAAATAATGTGTATAACTTCCATTGCAATGTCACAAATTGGTTTTTCAAATTTAGTAAATTTATTATATCCTATTTTTGGATATATGGGAATTTTACAAATAATAAAGTTATTTAAAATTAAATTATAAAAAATTATTATAATACTTGAAAATTTATATAAAAACTGATATAAAATATTTATAAAAATACAAGGAGAAATAGAATGAAAGATTTTTGGGAGGAAGCGGAACCAAAAAAGGTAAATAAAAAGAAAATTATAATAAGTATAATAATTCTAGTACTTATAATAATTGGAGTAATAATTATTATATTATATAATAGAAATGCTCAAATTAAGCATTGGATAGACAAATATATTTTAGGTAAAGAAGTTTTGCAAAATACATCGGTTAGTATAGAATTAAACACAGAAGATACACCTAATATATACGCATTTAATAAATATATAGGAATTTTAAATAAAAATATATTTAAAGTATATAATAGTTCTGCCAAAATGGAAAATGAGTTAAATTTAGAAATAACAAATCCACTGTTTGCATCAAGTAATAGATTTTTGGCAGTAGCAGAATCAAAAGGACAAAAGGTATACCTTATAGAAGATAAAGAAATTAAATGGGAGTCTTCTATAGAGGGAAATATTGTACAAGTTCATGTAAATAAAAATGGTTATGTAGCTGTTGTAATTTCTGACACAACATATAAAACTGTAATTTCAGTTTATAGTACAGAAGGAAAAAAATTATTTAATACATATTTATCAAATACAAGAACTGTGGATATTAGCATATCAAATGATAATAAATTTTTAGCGATTGCAGAAATAGACACTTCAGGAACAATGATACAATCTAATATTAGAATTGTTTCCATAGACAAGGCACAAACAGAATCAGAAAATTCAATGATAAAAAGATATACCGGAGAAAATAATAATTTAATAACAAATATTAAATATCAAGATAAAAATAGGCTGGTATGTATGTATACTGATTCAATTCACATTATTGAAAATGACGTAGATAGTGTACTTAGTGAAAATAAAGACAAAAAAATAACATTTACTTCAATTGGACTTAACAATAACACAGTAAATGTTGAGGAAAAATCTACAGGCTTATTTACTGCAGATTCAATATTAAATATAACCAATACGAACAACAAGAACAGCATTACATATACCGTATCAGAAGTTACTAAAGAGATATACACATATGAAGATGTTGTTGCACTAAATTTAGGAGCTGATGTGGTATTTGTAAACACAAGTGGATGGTTATTAAAAAGGTATATTGCAAATCAAGAAATAACAAATATAGTTTTATCAAATTCTATTGCTGGAATAGTATATAGAGATAAAATAGAAATTATTAATTTATAGGAGGGGAAAAATGGGAGTAGTAGTAGACTTAATTATAATTGCAATTTTAATATTATCTGTATTATATGGATACAAGAAAGGATTAGTTAAATTAGCTATTAAATTATGTGCAACAATTATAGCACTTGTAGTTACAGCAATTTTATATATACCAATATCTAATTTAATAATAAATACAACAAGTATAGACGAAACAATAGAAAATTACATATATGAAAAAGTTTCTGATACTATTAGTGTAGATGAAGGAAATGATGATAACTATATGAATAAAATAGAAGGACAAATGGTAGAAAGTGCTAAAAAAGGAATTTTGCCACAAACAGCTAGAAACTTAGCCATAAATATAGTTAATATAGGTGTTATGATAATATTATTTATAATTGTTAAAATAGCTTTAAGATTTATAACAGCTATTGCAGATATTTTTGCGAAATTGCCAATAATAAAACAATTTAACAAAGCAGGAGGAATATTATATGGGGTAATAATGGGATTTCTTATAATATTTGTAGCGTTAGAGATAATAAGTATAGCATCAACAATAAATCCTAATAATACATTAAATACAAATATAAACAAATCATCTGTTGGAAAAGTATTGTATAACAATAATGTTATAGATATATTTTTAAAACATTAATTCAAAACAGGAAATTTAATAAATTTCCTGTTTTTTATTGCTAAAAAATACTTAAATGTGTTATACTTTAAACATGTAAAAATTAGGAGTGAATTAAGATTGAAAGATAAAAATATAAATGAACAAAAGAAAAGTAAAAAAGTAAAAGTAAAGAACAAGAAAAAATTAAAAACATGGAAAAAAGTATTATTAGTAATCTTGTTAATAGTATTAATATTAATAGGATGGTTTACATATAAAACAAAGAAAAACGGTGGCGGGTTAAGTGGAATGCTAGCAACTGTAGTTGGACATGACGAAAATACAAAAAAGAATTTATCAGAAATTAAAGTACTAATATTAGGAGTAAGTAATGGAATAGAAGCTAAATTAACAGATACAATTATGGTTGCTTCTTATAATCCAAATACACAAAGAGCAACATTATTGTCTATTCCGAGAGATACATATATAGGAAGTAATACGGCAAAAGCAACAGCTGGGCAAAAAATAAATGCTATATACAGTATTTCAGAAAATCCAGATAAAGTATTAAAAGAAGTAAATAAATTAACAAATTTAGATATAAAATATTATCTTGTTATAGAAACAGAAGCTTTAAAGGAAGTTGTTAACACAATTGGAGGCGTAAAGTTTAATGTACCAATTAATATGGATTATGATGATACAACACAAGATTTAGCAATACATATAAAAGCAGGAGAACAAGTTTTAAATGGAGAGCAAGCAGAAGGTGTTGTAAGATTTAGGCATAATAACGATATGACATCATATCCAATAGAATACGGAGACAATGATATTGGAAGAATGAGAACTCAAAGAGAGTTTTTAAAAGCAGTAATGCAGCAAACATTAAAACTTGAAAATATTTTTAAATTAAATCAATGGTTGGAAATATTACATAAAAATGTAAAAACTAATATTGACTTTAATGTTGCCAAAGATTATATTCCATATGCTGTAGAATTTAGTACAGAAAATTTATTAACAGATACTTTACCTGGAACTACACCAGACTTAAGAAAAACTAATAATGTTAGTATATTTGTTGCTGATAAAAAGAAGACACAACAGTTAGTAGAAGAGTTATTTTATACTAGAGATGAAACAGAAGAAGAAAATGTGGTAGATGAAAATTCGGGGGAAAACGAAAAAAATACTACATCTAATAATCTAAGCAACATAAAAATAGAAGTTTTAAATGGAACTGGAAATAGTAAACAATTAACAGAAGTAGTAGAAAAATTAAAGAAGGCAGGGTATAATGTTACTAAAACGGGAACAACTAATTCTACTAAGAAAACAACAATAATTAATAAAAAAGATATTACTCAAACACAGTTAGATAGTATAAAAGATAACATTGGAATTGGAACTATTTCAAATAGTAAATCAGCTTCATCAAAAGTAGATGTAACAATTATTATAGGTACAGATTATAAATAAAAAAGGGGGCATAAGACCCTCTTTTATTTGTTATAAATATATTTTGACTTTTTCTTTTTTCTTTTCTTATTTTTGGAAGTTAACATTTTGTATAAAACAAATATAACAAAAATTAACAGTACTATTTGTAAAATTATAATTGTAGAATTAGATTTATTTACGGTATGAGATGCTGTTAAGTTTGCTTTATATTCAACATCATCAATGTAGTAGCTAATTGTTCCAACAACATCGGACTCAGCAATAGGAGCAATTAAATTATCATTTATTGTAATGTTTGGCTGTATACTATCTAAATTTTCAGATTGATTTACTATTGCTGTTATATCATCTGAAATTAATAAATCTAAGTCTTTAGTATCTTTTGTAGCATTTTTTATTTCAATTTGTTTTGCAATAGCGCCCTTTTCTCTTATTTTTTTAATTGTATAAGTATTATATCCATATTCAAATATTTTTTTTGTTTCAGTAAATCTATAGCTTAATCCGGTGTAATCTTGTTTGGCTCCTAGTACTACGCAAATTAATTCAAAATTATCTTTATTTGCACATGATACTAAACAGTTTTTGGCTTGAGAAGTATAACCTGTTTTTCCAGCAATAGCGTATTGATAGTAATAATTACTAGCAACATTTCGTGTATCTACAGTTAGTAATTCATTAGTATTTGTAAATACTCTTTGTTCGTATTTATTGGTTTGGGGAATTATGCAAGATTTGCTTCCAGCAATACTTCTAAAGGTAGAATTTTTCATACAGTATTGCATAATTAGTGCTAAATCATAGGCTGTTGTATAATGGTTATCGTCATGTTTTCCGCTAGGGTTTGTAAAATGTGTATTTTTACAACCTATTTCTTCAAGTTTTGTATTCATAATTGCTGCAAAGCTTTCTATTGTTCCTCCAATATGCTCTGCTAAAACATTTGCTGCATCATTTGCTGAGTGTATTAATAATACTTGAAGTAATTGTTCAACAGTTAATTCTTCTCCAACTTGCAAAGCTGCCACTGAATATCCGGAAGGTACAGTTGAAATAGCATTATAACTAACAGTTACTTTATCATCTAAATTGCAATTTTCTATAGCAATTATGGCTGTAAGAATTTTTGTAGTACTTGCAGGATATTTTTTTTCATTTTCATTTTTTCCATATAAAATTTTACCTGTTTTATTATCAATTAATATAGCTGATTCACAATTAACATTTAAAGAGTTAGAGTTGGTATCGGCTAAACTTAAAGGTACAAATATTGTAATTATTAAAATTAATAGTAAAAATATTTTTATAAATTGTTGTTTCATTTTTAATCTCCTAATAAAGTATATAAATAATATATATTATTTTTACAAAAAATTCAATTTAATTTTAAAATTTTTTTTAAGGATGTGATAATTTGAATAAGATAAATAAAAAGCAAAAAATAGTATTAATATTTGTAAGCATTTTTATTGTTTGTATAGCATACTATATTAATACAAGTCAGCAAAAAGAAAATATAATTAATAGCGAAGATACAGTAGAAGAAAATAAAATAAATACTGAAGAAGAAAAGATAGTAATACATATTTCGGGAGCTGTAAACAAGGAAGGCGTAATAGAAGTATTAAGTACTGCAAGAATAAAAGATGCAATAGAAATGGCTGGGGGAGTAAAAGAAAATGCAGATTTAACAAATATAAATTTAGCTCAAGTACTAGAAGATGGAGTAAAAATATATATTCCGATAAAAGAAGAACAAGTATTGGAAGAGAAAACTAGTAAAAATGTAGAAGTAAATAATATTAAGTTAGAAGATTCAAATAAAACAAATATAGTAAATATAAATACAGCTAATCAAACCCAATTGGAAACATTACCTGGAATAGGAGCATCTACAGCTTTAAAAATAATAAACTATAGAAAACAAAATGGAAAATTCAATAATATTGAGGATATTAAACAAGTTAGTGGGATTGGAGAAAGTAAATTTAATAAAATAAAGAATTTTATAAAAGTAAAATAAAAATAATATTTAAGCTTGAAACTAAAAAAAGTTTAATATATAATGAAAAAAATACTAGAATATAAGTATATTTTAGCAAGCCTTTAAATATAAGGAGGCCAACAATGAAGAAATTTTTATCAAATTACAAATCTACAATTATATTATTAGTTGCGATAATTGTAGGAGCAGTTATAGGAATTGTGTTTAAGGAAAAAGCAACAGTATTGCAACCGTTAGGAGATATATTTTTAAATCTTCTATTAGTAATTATAGTACCGCTAATATTTTTAACAATAACTACATCAATAGCCAAAATGCAACAACCAAAAAGATTAGGCAAAATAATAGGAACAATAGTGCTAGTATTTATATTTACTTCTATAATAGCATTATTAGTAGGATTTGCTGGTTCATATTTTGTTAAATTAGTAGAACCAGAAGATGGCAAGACTATACGTGATACGTTAGAACAAGTTGAAGAAACACAAGAAAGTGAAGAAGAAAAATTAACTATTACAGATAGAACTGTAAAACTTCTAACTGTTAATGATTTTTCAAAGTTATTATCTAAAGATAACATAATAGCATTATTAATATTTTCTATAATATGTGGAATTGCAATAAATATGTCTAAAGAAAAAGGTAAGTTAGTGCTAGAATTTTTAGAGTCAGCAAATGTTGTAATATCAAATGTAATAAAAATAATAATGTATTATGCACCAATTGGGTTAGGATGTTATTTTGCTTCGCTAATAGGTAGTTTTGGTTCATCAATAGCAGTGGGATACTTGAAAACTTTTATTATATATACAATTGTTGCAGTTGCATTTTATTTTGTAATATATACAGTATATGCTTTTTTGGCAGGAGGAAAAAATGGCATAAAATCATTTTGGAAAAATGTGTTGCCATCAACACTTACAGCATTAGCAACATGCTCTAGTGCAGCGTCAATTCCAGTAAATATAGAATGTGCAAGAAAGATGGGGGTGTCAGAAGATATTGCCCAAACAACAATACCGCTAGGAACAAGCTTTCATAAAGATGGTTCTATTATAGGATCTGTGTTTAAAATTA
>CAKPKZ010000044.1 GCA_934167435.1 uncultured Clostridia bacterium
CCTCAGTTCGAATCTGAGAAGTGGCTCCATAAATTGTCAGTAGTTTTGCAATAAGCTTAATTACTGGCTTTTTTATTATTTAAAAAATAAAAATTACTCTAGATTTTTTGTTTGACAAATTTTATATAATATGTTATTATTTAATTACAAAATAAATGTGTTTGATTGCCAACGGTCAAATTTGTAGATGTATGTGTATCCGGAAATGCACATACTTTTTTTGCGTAAAAATAGAGCAGATCCGGAAAAATCCACTCTATCGACTTATGTATGTCTACAGTTAGTCTTTGTCTGATTGCTTGTCTTTATTTAATTGATGTAGCTGTGAAAGTTCTAGTTTTACAACTTTTTCTCTTTCAGCAAGTAACTTATCAACCAAATTAAGAATTGCATCACCAACGGTCATTTGTAGACCCCCTTTCCGCCCTTTAGAAAAGGCTAGCCTTTCTGAGCATAAGGTTGACACTATACTACAATATTTGATTAATAAAAACAAGCGAACATCTAAAATTTTATAAAAATAAATTTATTCATTCAAATTCAAATTCTTTTCCAAAAATATCTGGAAAAAAATTTTTACAATTCACTTTCTCAATTATTTCAACTAAAATATAACTTATAATAATTCATATTATTTTTTTCTAATTTATTTTTATTCTTATAACTATTGAAATATCAACCAAAAACGAGTATAATTGCTTATAGCAAGTAATTAGGAAAATTACTCATTATAAACAAGAGTACTGATTTGTAATGCGGGGTCCTCAGTTCGAATCTGAGAAGTGGCTCCATAAATTGTCAGTAGTTTTGCAATAAGCTTAATTACTGGCTTTTTTATTGTTTATAATATATTGCAAAAAGATAATAAATACAGAAAAGAGGGAAAGTACATGAAAAAAATAGTAATAGTAACTGGGGCATCTCAGGGGATAGGAAAAGAAATAGCAATAACATTACATAAAAAAGGATATACAGTAATTGCTAATTATAATAAATCCGAAGAAAGTGCACTTGAATTAAAAGAAAAGTACGATATGGAAATATTTAAAGCAGACCTTTCTAATAGAGAAGGAGCAAATAAATTAGCAACATATGTAATAAACAAATATAAAAAAGTAGATGTTTTAATTAATAATGCGGGAATATCAGAATATAAATTATTTACAGATATAACAGATGATGACTGGAATATAATTATGAATAATAATTTATATTCTACATTTTGTATGACACAAGAAGTTATAAAAAATATGATAAATAATAAATCTGGATGTATAATTAATATATCTTCCGTTTGGGGAATGGTAGGTGCATCTATGGAAGTAGCATATTCTGTAAGCAAGGCAGGAATAAACGGATTAACTAAAGCACTAGCAAAAGAATTGGGACCTTCCAATATTAGAGTAAATGCAATAGCACCAGGTTTAATAGATACAAAAATGAATGAAAGATTAGACAAACAAACAATAGAAGAATTAAAAGATGAAACACCATTAGGAAGAATGGGAAAAACTATAGATATAGCAAGGTGTGCAGAGTGGTTAATAGAAGATGAATTTACAACAGGACAAATAATATCAATAAATGGTGGATGGATAATAACATAAAAAAGTCGTAGAATTACGACTTTTAGTTTGCATTTAATTTTCTTTTATAATTACCAGATATTAACTTTGGTAAATATGTTATTATTTTATATACTGCTAAACGAATTTTTTTACTCCAAATATAAGACTTTCTTAATTTACGTGCAGAACCTAATGAAACTGTTTCATCTTCTAAAACAAGTAAATCTGTAGGAACTTTTTCTAAAGGAAAAATATAATTAATACCTTCATTATTATCCCATTCGTTAGAACTATTTTTAAAACAGAAGTTAAATGTAGAACCTTCTAAAAGATTAATTTCTGCTTGATATCCTAAATCTGTTTTAACCATTTCTATATCATTTAAATTATCCCAATTTAAACCATAACCATAATGAATAGTTACATTTTCTGAGCCATTTTGAAAAAGCTTACCTGTGTAAGATATTTTTATTTTACTATTCTCTACTAATTTATCAGTGTTAAAAAATATATTTTTTACTAGTTCCATTTTATTTTCTCCTTATTTATCTTTTGCTTTCAATATTATAATATTAAATTTTACAATGTTCAAGTATTTTTTCAAAAAAAAATAAAAAAAATGTAGAAAATTTGAAAAATATTTTAAACAGTAATAATAAATTAAATAAAACATAATATTTATTTATAAGAAAATAATTATTAAATAAAAATATTGTCAAAAAAAATACTTTGTGATAATATTTATTTAGAATAACTTTTATTAAGGAGTAAATTTATGGAAGAAAATGAAAGGGTAACAAAAGAAAATAAGTTAGGAGAAAAGAATAAAAGTAAAAAAATTAAATATATACTAATAATTACTACTATTATAGCTATTTTAATTATTTTTATTTCTATAATATTTGCACTGATAAATATTAATAATTCTAACATTATTTCAGGAATATCTATAGAAGGAATAGATGTGTCCGGATTAAGTAAAGAAGAAGCAAAAGGAAAATTAGAAACAATATATAATGAGAAAAAAGAAAAAAATATTTTAATAAAATATCAAGATTTTGAATCAGAAATAAATCCTACAACGCTAGAAACAAATTATAAAATAGATGATGCTGTAGATGAAGCGTTTTTAATGGGAAGAAATGAGAATATTTTAATAAACAATTATAATATATTATTTACACTTATTGGTAAAAAAGATATTAATCTTAATATGGAAGTAAATGAAGAGATTGCAAAAAAATCAATAGAAGATGTTGGAAGTAAATTACCAGGTGCAATTGTAGAGTCAAGTTATTATCAGGACGGAGATGACACATTAGTTATTACAAAAGGAAAAGATGGCGTAAAAATAGACACAGATAAATTATTAAATCAAATAAAATTTGTATTGTGCAATGTTAACGATAATTCAAATTATATAGAAATACCTGTAATAAATAAAACGCCAGAAGCAATAGATATTGATAAAATACACCAAGAAGTTTATAAAGAAGCGAAAGATGCATATTATACAAAAGATCCATTTACAATATATCCAGAAGTATATGGAGTAGACTTTAATGTAGAAGAGGCTAAAAAACTATTGAGTGAAGACAAAGAAGAATACACAATTAAACTTACTATAACTAAACCTAAAGTAACAGTAGAACAATTTGGATCTGAAGCATTTCCAGACAGATTATCAATTTTTACCACTAGGTATGATGCAAGTAATTCAGATAGAACAACTAATTTAAGAATAGCATGCAATAAAATAAACGGTAAAGTTCTTTTACCAGGTGAAACATTTTCGTACAATTCTACACTAGGGGAAAGAACAATAGCAAATGGATATAAAGAAGCTAAAATATATTCAAATGGAGAAGTAGTAGACGGACTAGGAGGAGGAATATGCCAAATATCGTCAACATTATATAATGCAGTCTTAATGTCAAATTTAGAAATTGTAGAAAGAAGAAACCATCAATTTGTAACATCATATTTACCTGCAGGAAGAGATGCAACTGTTGTATATGGATTAACAGATTTTAAGTTTAAAAACACAAGAAAATATCCAATTAAAATTAATGCAAGTGTACAAAATGGAATTGCGACAATTTCTATTTACGGAATAAAACAAGAACAAGAATATGTAATAACATTTGAAACAAGAACAATAGCAACTATTCCGTTCACAGTAAAATATGTAGAAGATGCAAATATTGCAGAAGGAACAGAAAAAGTAAAACAAAAGGGAGCAAATGGTTTGCAAACAGAAACATATAAAATTATGTCATTAAATGGAAGTGTTGTTTCTAAAAAATTATTGTCAAAAGATACATATACACCAATGCAAAAAATAATAATAAAGGGTACAAAAACTACTACGCAAACTAGTGCACCAGTAACAAATGAAAATAATAATGAAAAAAGGGAAGAAACTAAAAAAGAAGAAAATACAAATAATAATAGTAATAAAAACGAAGTAAAAAAAGATGATAAAAAAGAAAATGCAGAAAATAAAATTAATAATACAAACACAAATATAAATAAAAATACAAACAATACTAATGCAACAAGCAAAGTAGAAAATAAACAATCATAACTATTACTAAATAGTAAGTAGTTAATATATAAAAAACAGCCTTATACGGATTTGTATAAGGCTGTTTTGAGAATTTCAATTTACTAGATAATTAATAGAAATGATTCTGTAGAAATAATAAGAAATGTAGTATTTTTTTTGAATATATGATATACTAATTTTGGTGAAATACTAATTTTTTCTTCATGTTAGGCGAATAATATAATTTATTATGATTGGAGGATATTATGTCAGAAAAGGATAAAATGCTAGCAGGAGAATTATATGATGCTAACTATGATAAAGAATTGATAAAAGATAGATATAAAGCTAAAGATATTTGCTTTGAATATAATAATTTAAATCCATCAGATTTTGAAAGTAGAGATAGAATAATAAAAAAATTATAGTGCAGTTCTATTACAGATTAGTAACATTATTAAGTCACAGCAAATAAAAAACGGCCTACAAACATTCTGGTTTGTAAGCTGTTTTTATTTGGTGAGCCATCGGGGGGTCGAACCCCGGACCTTCAGATTAAGAGTCTGCTGCTCTACCAACTGAGCTAATGGCCCATATATCAAACTTGCTTTATTATTATACTACTTTTTTAAATTTTGTCAATAGCATTTTTTAACCTCGTCATTTGACGAGGTTAAATATATATATTATTAATTTATTTATATATCCATTTTTGTTATAACCCAATCATAATCCTCTAAATTAAATATATTACCACAATAACGACATTTTCCATTCATATTTAAATCCAAATTACCACCACAAGATTGGCATTTTCTAGCAGCACCTAAATGTTTTGCATTTTTTTTCTTTGTAAAGGTTAAGTTATAATATATTTGGCTTCTGTCTTGGCCAGGTTTATCACCTGAAATAAATCTTCTTGTTATTTTATCAACATAATAATTATAAGACTTAAACAAAATTTTTATATTCAAATTAAATTTGTCTTCTAACTCTTCTAATTGTAATAATTCTATTGTAGCAACATTAGGTTCGTCAAAAAATTCTATTCTATTATTATTTAAATTTTCCATTACTCTATTTTTAATTTTTATATATACTTCCTCATTAACAAAATGATGAATTCTTTCTATTTTGCCAACCATAATGGCTGAAATAATTTGAATAAATTCATTTTCAACCTTTGATCTAAATTTTGATTCCGTAAATTCAGAATCTTGTTTTATTAAATTTTGTAAATCTAAACTCATTTTTTATTGTAAGGTATATTTAATAAATTAAATACACCTTACTCTCCTTTCTATATTTATATTAACTAATAGTAACTTACTTTTGATCTAGAACAGTTAATTCTGTTAATACCCATTTAGTATTTTCTAAAACTAATTTAGATCTACAGTATTCGCATATTGTTGATGAATTACTATTTGATATATCAGCACCACAATTTGGACATTTATTTAATTTTGCCTTTGAATCTATAGCCATTCTAAATTTCATGTCATATGTTACTCTCATTTTAATAGTATCACTGCCACTTGTTACTTTTCCTGTTTGAATATCTGCCATATAATCGATTTGGTCAATTACAAATCCAGTAGTAATTGTAATTATTCCATTTTCATTTGAAACGTCTTTTAACCATGCATTTAACATTTTCATATCTGCCATTACATTCTTTTCACCCTTTAATTCCATACCATCAATCTGTGATTGATACATATTAAATAGTTCGTCTGTTAATTTATCTTGTACTGGCGTTATATCTAATGCTGTCCAAGCATTTTGAATTTCAACAAAGGTATTAAAAGAATCGGTAATAAACTGTTTTTTATCAAAATCTGGTAAAATTGCTTTAATTTTATTTTCAATATCTTTATCATTATGAACTTTAGTTGATGTATTGCGAGGAAGTTTTCTTTTTTTATTTGATTTCATTATATAGAATATTATTAAAAACCAAATAAATATGCATAGTACTCCCATGAATTTTGATGAAGATGAGCCACTACTATTACTACTACTTTTGGAAGATGAACGCCTTGATGAACTGCTACTTTTATGTGATGAGCTGCGGCTCCCACTGCTACTATGGCTTCCACCACTACTATGACTTGTTCCATGCCCTGAAACAGCATAAGAATTTGTTGTTTCTATTATAATAGAACTACATATAAAAGTGCATATAAGTATAAGTGTAATAAAAATTAATTTGCCGTATTTTAATATTTTTTTTAATTTTTTCTTCATTATTTATTTTAACCCCTTTCTTCTTCAAATTGTATATTTAAAAACAATCATTATATAATAATATTTTAATATAAAAGCAATCAATTTTCAACTAATATTATAATGTTAATTTTAAGCTTTTTTAAGTTTCATACAAACGAATTATAACATATTATAATATAGGTGATGTATATGAATATTTTTCGTGAATTATATGAAGATGAAAAAAATATAAAAGAAAAAGATCCTGCAACAAGTAATATTTTACAAGTAATAATTTTGTACCCAGGATTTCATATAATAGTTTTTCATAGAATAAATCATTTTTTATATAAGTGTAAATTATACTTTTTAGCAAGGTTGCTTTCCCAAATAGCAAGATTTTTAACAGGTATAGAAATACACCCAGGAGCACAAATAGGAAGAAAATTATTTATAGATCATGGAATGGGAATTGTAATAGGAGAAACAGCAACAATAGGAGACAATTGTACTATTTATCATGGAGTAACACTTGGAGGAACAGGAAAAGAAAAGGGAAAAAGACATCCAGACATAGGAAATAATGTAATGGTAGGAAGTGGTTCAAAAGTTTTAGGACCAATACAAATTGGGAATAATGTAAAAATAGGGGCAGGAGCTATTGTATTAGAATCAATGCCGTCAAATGTAACAGTAGTAGGAGTACCAGCTAAAATTGTAAAACATAGTAATGCTAATAAAAACTAAAATATTAATTATTAAAGTTACCATAATACGGTTGACAAAAATAAAAAAAAAAGATAAAATATACAATGGAAAAAATTAAGGTGGGTGAAAAATATGTTAAAAATATACAATACAGATATACAAACAAATCAATTTACAGAAATAAAAGAATTTAAAAAAGGAAGTTGGATAAATTTAGTAAACCCATCGGAAAAAGATATAAAAAAAGTATGTGAAAACGTAAACATTCAAGAAGAATTTATTAGAACCTCATTAGACTATGAAGAAAAAGCAAGAATTGACTATGAGGAAGACGATAATACAACACTTTTTGTAGTTGACGTTCCAATTATAGAAAAAGAATATGAAAACTATATATACACAACAATGCCATTAGGAATGATTGTGGTTAGAGATGATTACTTTATAACAGTATCATTAAAAAATAATAAGGTAATAGAAGATTTTGAACAAAGGAAAATAAAAAATTTTCAAACATATAAAAAGACAAGATTTATATTTCAAATATTATATTTAAATGCATCATATATGTTAAATTACCTAAAACAAATAAATAAAGAAACAGAAATTGCAGAGTATATTTTAAAAAACTCAATGAAAAATAAGGAACTTTTAAAATTATTAAGTTTAGAAAAAGCATTAGTATACTTTACAACATCACTTAAATCAAATGAACTAGTAATGGAAAAAACACTAAGAGGAAAAATAATAAAATTATATGAAGATGACGAAGATATACTAGAAGATGCTATTACAGAAAACAGACAAGCAATAGAAATGGCAAATATATATAGAGACATTTTAAATGGAACAATGGACGCATATGCCTCAATAATATCAAACAATCTAAATGGAGTAATGAAATTTTTAACATCAATAACAATAGTGCTTGCCGTTCCAACAATGATTTCAAGTTTTTGGGGAATGAATGTAGGCTTACCATTCCAAAATGATCCTAGGGGATTTGTAATAATGATAACTATTTCTGTAATTTTAACATTACTTGTAACATGGTGGCTAAAAAGAAAAGATATGCTTGACTAAAAAAAGTTTGCAAAGAGAAAAATCTCATTGCAAACTTAATTTATTTCTTCCCCAACTACCTTTTTAATTGTAGATAATTGATTTTTTAAATATGTGTACATAGATTGCCCAATAGAAGTATCAGAACCACTTTCATAATTAGCAATTGTTTCTTTAATATCTAATAATCTGAATTTTTTTAGTTTTAAAGCTGGATCTTTATACATATAAATTGGAGTATATTTAGCACTATTAATAGAGACTTTTCCATCTGCATGTTTAGTAATATTTAAACTTAATATTATAGAGCTTCTAGTATTTTCCGCACGTTGGTCACAAATAAAATTTCCACAAGCATAAATTACAAAACAGTCCTTTTTTGACCCGTCTTCTAAAGTAACCGTTCTTTTTTCCATAGGCTCAAAAACATGAGGATGGTTTCCAAGTATTACATCAACACCGTTTTTAAACAAAAAATCGGCTAAATCTTTTTGTTCTTCATTAGCAGAAAGTCTATATTCTGTTCCCCAATGCATACAAGCGCATATTAAATCAACATTTTCATTCTTGGCCTGTTCAATTTGTTTTTTAATTAAGTCCTTATCTATTAAATTTACACAAAAATCTTTACCAGCTGGTACAGGAATTCCGTTAGTTCCGTAAGTATAATTTAGAAAAGCTATTTTTAAACCATTTACCTCTTTAGTAAATATTTTACTTTGTTCTTCAGCAGATTTATAAGTTCCTAAATGCTCTATTCCGGCATTGTCCAAAGTATCAATAGTTCTAGATAATCCAGAAAATCCCATATCTAAACAATGATTACCGGCTGTTGTTATAATATCAATACCAATATCTTTTAAAGCATATGCTAAAGCATCTGGAGAATTGAAAGTTGGATAATTACTATATCCACGCTCTTTACCAGCAAAACTTGTTTCTAGATTTCCAATTGTTATATCGCCAGCTTCAGTGTATTTTTTTATGTTTTTAAATACATAAGAAAAATCGTAATCATCTGTTGCAGAATTATAAGCATCCCAATATTGAGTATTATGACATAATACGTCACCAATAGCAGTTATAGTTATCGTTTTGTCTTCTTTTTTTTCTTCATTAGTTACTTGATTATTTGATATAAAAACATCTTGATTACTTTCAGAATTATTTTTAGAAAAATAATAAAAGCCACCAGCCAAAGCAATTAAAATGAATAAAATAATAATTAAAAATTTTTTCATAAAAAATTCATCCCCCTTTTAATATATATATAAATTAACACTAAAAAACAAATTTTGCAATAAAATGAATAAATATTTAGAAAATGTAAATCATAATATTAAAATAGTAATTCTTTTGGAGGTGATAAAATGAAAGCAATAGATACAATAGCATTAATTTTAATAATAATAGGTGCAATAAATTGGGGACTAGTAGGAATATTTAATTTTAACTTAGTAGATGCTATTTTTGGAACAATGTCCGTAATTAGCAGAATAATATATGCATTAGTAGGGATATCTGGATTATGGGGAATAAAATTATTATTTGATAAATAGAAAAAAGGCAAATTATGTTGCCTTTTTTTATTGAAAATAATTTTAAATTAGTGTATAATAGGCAAGATAAATATATTAGGAGGAGATAATAATGCTAAGTGCAAATGGAGTTACTGTTAGATTTGGAAAAAGAGTACTTTTTGAAGATGTAAATATTAAATTTGGAAGAGGAAATTGCTATGGAATAATAGGAGCAAATGGAGCAGGAAAATCAACATTTTTAAAAGTCTTATCTGGAGAATTAGAACCAAGTAAAGGAGACGTATCTTTAGATAAAGGGGAAAGACTTTCAGTATTAAAGCAAGACCACTTTGCATTTGAAGAATATACAGTAATTGACACAGTAATGATGGGCAATAAAGAATTATATGATATAATGCAACAAAAAGAAGCAATATATGCAAAACCAGACTTTTCTGAAGAAGACGGAATGAAAGCTGCAAAATTAGAAGAGAAATTTGCAGAATTAGATGGATGGAATGCAGAGTCAGATGCTAGTCAATTATTAAACGATTTAGGAATAATACCAGAAAATCATTATAAATTAATGAAAGACATAGAGGCAAGAGAAAAAGTAAAAGTATTACTAGCACAAAGTTTATTTGGAAATCCAGATGTTTTATTACTAGACGAACCAACAAATGACTTAGATTTAAAAAGTATAGATTGGCTTCAAGAATTTTTAATAAATTTCGAAAACACAGTAATAGTTGTTTCTCATGATAGATATTTTTTAAATAAAGTATGTACACATATTGCAGATGTAGACTTTGGAAAAATAAAAGTATATCCAGGAAATTATGATTTCTGGTATGAATCAAGTCAATTAGCATTAAAGCAAATGAAGGAACAAAATAAAAAGAAAGAAGAAAAAATAAAAGAATTACAAGAATTTATAGCAAGATTTAGTGCTAACGCTTCTAAATCAAAACAAGCAACATCAAGAAAGAAAACATTAGAAAAAATAGAATTAGACGAAATTAAACCATCAAATAGAAAATATCCATATGTAGATTTTAAACCAGATAGAGAACCAGGAAAAGAAATTTTACAAGTTAAAAATATAAGTAAAACAATTAACGGAGAAAAAATATTAGACAATATATCATTTACTGTAAAAGAGGGAAATAAAATAGCATTTTTAGCAGACAATGAAAATGCAAAAACCATATTATTTCAAATAATAGCAGGTGAGATAGAACCAGACGAAGGAAGCTTAGTATGGGGAACAACAATTACAAAAAACTATTTCCCTAAAGACAACAATTATTTATTTAATACAGACGAAAGTATAACAGATTGGCTAAGACAATACTCAAAAGATCCAGATGAAACATATGTAAGAGGATTTTTAGGAAGAATGCTGTTTTCAGGTGATGAATCATTAAAAAAAGTAAATGTTTTATCAGGAGGAGAAAAAGTAAGATGTGTACTTTCAAAAATGATGCTTTCAGGTGCAAATTTTTTAATATTTGATGAACCAACAAATCATTTAGATATGGAAAGTATTACATCTGTAAATGAAGGAATGAAAAAATTCATTGGAAATATTTTATTTACATCACA
>CAKPKZ010000045.1 GCA_934167435.1 uncultured Clostridia bacterium
TAAAGTGTTGAAGCAATTGACATTGAAGGATTAGAAAAAAAGATAAAAAAATTGCCTACTTTTACTTGACACAAACTTTAACATTTAATAAATTGAAATTATGTTGCAAAAAGTTGAAAAATGTAATAAAATAGGCTAGTATAAGAAATGGAGGAATTATTAGGTGGAAGAAATAACTAAGCAAAAAGAATTTATAAATAAAATAAAAGAGATTAATAAAAATAAAAATTTAAAATATAACATATTAACTTTAGGATGTCAGCTAAATGAAAATGACTCAGAAAAACTATGTGGAATGTTAGACCAAATGGGTTATGAAAAGGTAGAAAATTTTAAAGATGCAGATATATGTTTATTTAATACTTGCTGTGTAAGAGAAAATGCGGAAGAAAGACTACTTGGAAAGTTAGGAGAATTGAAACATTTAAAAGAATCTAAAGGTATAATAATAGCAATAGGTGGATGTATGATGCAAGAAAAACATATTACAGATAAAATTAAAGCATCTTATAATTTTGTAGACATTATTTTTGGAACTCATACTCTTCATAAATTTCCAGAAGATTTATATAAGGTTTTAGTTGAAAAGAAAAAGCAGCAAGATATTTTGTATATAGATGGCGAAATATATGAGGGATTGCCAATAAAAAGAGAAAGTGATATTAAAGCATCTGTAACAATTATGAATGGATGTAATAATTTTTGTACTTATTGTATAGTACCTTATGTACGTGGAAGAGAAAGAAGTAGAAGCCCACGTGCAATAATTGAAGAAGTAAGAGAACTTGCAAAAGAAGGTTATAAAGAAATAACTTTACTTGGGCAAAACGTAAATTCATATTTAAGAGTAGAAAAAGAAAAAAATATAGAATTTGAAGAATATGAGGGAGTTAATTCTTTTGCAACTTTACTTAGAGCTGTAAATAAAATAGAGGGGATTGAAAGGATTAGATTTGTTTCACCACATCCAAAAGATTTTACAGATGATGTTATAGATGCAATTGCTGAATGTGAAAAAGTTTGCAAATTAGTTCATTTACCACTTCAATCTGGTAGCACAAATGTTTTAAAAATAATGAATAGAAAGTATACTAAAGAACAATATTTAAACTTGGTACAAAAAATGAAGAGCAAAATACCAAATCTAAAATTATCAACAGATATTATAGTTGGATTTGCTGGAGAAACTGAAGAAGATTTTGAAGATACATTAGATGTTGTGGAAAAAGTTAATTTTGAACAAGTTTATATGTTTATATATTCTAGAAGAGTTGGAACACCTGGAGATAAAATGGAAAATCAAATTCCAGAGGAAATAAAACACAAAAGATTTGACAGATTAAAAGCGTTAGTAGAAAGTCAAATAGAAAAAAATAATAAAGAATATGTTGGAACAAAACAAAAAGTTCTAGTTGAAGGAAAGAGTAAAAATAATAGTAGCATGTTAACAGGTAGAACCGATAGTAATAAAGTGGTGGTTTTTGAAGGAGAAGAAACACTAATTAACAAAATTATAGAATTAGAAATAGTATCAGAACATATGTGGTACTTAAAAGGAAAAATTATTTAAAGAAAGGAAGGATAAAATGGCAGAATTTTCACCTATGATGCAAAGGTATTTAGAAACAAAAGAACAATATAAAGATTGTATTTTATTTTATAGATTAGGTGACTTTTACGAAATGTTTTTTGAAGATGCAATTTTAGCTGCAAGAGAGCTTGAAATAACATTAACAGGAAAAGATTGTGGACAAGAAGAAAGAGCTCCAATGGCTGGAATACCACACCATGCAGCAGAAATGTATATTTCTAAATTAATTGCCAAAGGGTATAAAGTAGCTATATGTGAACAATTAGAAAATCCTAAAGAAGCAAAAGGCATTGTAAAAAGAGGAGTTATAAGAGTAGTAACCCCTGGAACAATTGTAGAAAGCAACATGCTTGAGGAAAGAAAAAATAATTACATAATGTCAATATTTAAATCAGGAATTTATTTTGGAATAAGTGTATGCGATATATCAACAGGAGAATTTTATAGTGCAGAAATAAAGGATAACAATAATTTTCCACAATTACTAGACGAAATTGCAAGATATTCACCATCTGAGCTTGTAATAAACAGTATGATGGCAGATTGCCAAGAAGAAATACAAAAAATAAAAGAAAGATTTGAATGTTATATTACTAAATTTAACGATAAATTTTTTGAAAAGAATGTAGATAAAATAAAATATAGATTTAACTTATTAGATAGTACTCAAAAAAAGATAGAAGACATTGAAAGAAAAGAACTTGCTATTCCTTCAATAAATGCATTAATTGAATATATAGAGCAAACACAGATGACAACGTTAGAGCATATTAATAAAATAACAATATACAATATTTCTAAATATATGTCACTTGATATTAATGCCAGAAGAAACCTTGAAATTACTGAAAAGATGAGAGACAAATCTAAAAAAGGAACACTTTTATGGGTTTTAGACAAAACATCTACTTCTATGGGCGGAAGACATTTAAGAAGATGGTTAAATGATCCATTAATAGACACAGTAGAAATAAATAGAAGACTAGAAGCAGTAAAGGAATTAAAAGAGAATATAATTTTAAGAGGAGATATAATAGAGAATTTAAAAAAAGTTTATGACATAGAACGTTTAGCAGGAAAAATGGCATATGGAAATGCTAATGCAAGAGATATGATAACATTAAAAAATTCTTTACAAAAATTGCCAGATTTAAAAAATATATTATTACCATGTAAGTCAGAATTGTTAAAAAATATTCATGAAAACATGGATGAATTAAGAGATATATATGCATTAATAGAAAAATCAATTGTTGAAGATCCACCAATGACAGTAAAAGATGGGGGAATAATAAAATTAGGATATGATCCAGAAATTGATAAATTAAAAACAGCAACAACAGATGGAAAAAAATGGATTATAGAGCTAGAGGCAGAAGAAAAAGAAAAAACAGGAATAAAAAATTTAAAAGTAGGATTTAATAAAGTATTTGGATATTTTATTGAAGTTACAAAATCTAATTTAGATCAAGTGCCAGAAAGATATATAAGAAAACAAACTTTAACAAATGCAGAAAGATATATAACAGAAGAACTTAAAAATTTAGAAAATCAAATTTTAGGGGCAGAAGAAAAAGTAGTAAATTTAGAATATAATGCATTTACTTCAATAAGAGAACAAATATCTAAGAATGTTATAAGGCTACAAAAAACAAGTACATTAGTTTCAACATTAGATGTTTTAACTTCATTTGCAACAGTTGCACAAGATATGAATTATTGCATGCCAGAGGTAAATAACCTTGGAGTAATAGACATAAAAGAAGGTAGACATCCAGTAATTGAAAAAATGTTAGGAGCTGGTACATTTGTAGAAAATGATACATATTTGGATGAAGAGGATAACAGACTTGCAATAATTACAGGACCTAATATGGCAGGTAAGTCAACATATATGAGACAAGTTGCATTAATTACATTAATGGCACAAGTAGGAAGCTTTGTTCCAGCAACATCAGCCACTATAGGGGTAGTAGACAAAATATTTACCAGAGTGGGAGCATCAGATGATTTAAGTATGGGGCAAAGTACATTTATGGTTGAAATGATGGAAGTGGCAACAATTTTAAAAGAAGCTACAAAAAATAGTTTAGTAATATTAGATGAAATAGGAAGAGGAACATCTACTTACGATGGACTTTCAATAGCTTGGGCAGTTGCAGAATATATAGCAAACAAGGAAAAATGTGGAGCAAAAACATTATTTGCAACACATTATCATGAACTTACAGAATTAGAAGAAAAATTAGATGGAATAAAAAACTACTCTATTGCGGTAAAAGAAAAAGGAGAAGACATAATTTTCTTAAGAAAAATTATAAGAGGTGGAACAGACGAAAGTTATGGTATTCATGTGGCAAGACTTGCAGGTGTTCCTAAAGTAGTAACCCAAAAAGCAGATGAAATACTAAGATCTTTAGAAAGAAAAAATATTTTAACAGGAAAGAAACAAGAAAACAAAAAGCAAGTAGAAGGGCAATTTGATATGTTTAACTATAAGCTTGCGGAAATTGCGCATGAAATAGACAAAGTTAATTTTAATGAGTTAACGCCAATAGATGCATTAAATATATTAGTAAAAATAAAAGAAAAAATGAAATAAAAAATTTGCAAAGAAAATAAAAAATCTTTGCATTTTTTTGTTTTACTGTAACTTTTTATATGCTATAATTTTATAAGAAATATAAAGGAGGAATAAAAGTGGGAGAGAAAACGGACAAAGAATTATATTATGAATTTTTGCAAAAAGATTTAAAAAGCTTTGAAGAATTAATAATAAGGCACAAAGACAAAATAATATATTTTATAATGAGATATGTAAAAAACATAGATATAGCAGAAGATATAGCACAAGATGTATTTGTATATATATTAATCCACAAACAAAAATATGATTTTAATTATTCATTAAAAACATATTTATTTATAATTGCAAAATCAAAAGCATTAAATTATTTAAAAAGAGAAAAAAGAATTACAAAAATTGACGAAAATAGCTTAATGGAAGTTCAAGAATTAGAGGAAAAGGTATTTTTAAACGAAAGAAAAAATAATTTAAAAAATGCAATGAAAAAATTAAAACCAGAATATCAAAATGCGGTTTATTTAGCAGACATTGAAGAATTAAGTTACAAGGAAATAAGTAAAATAATGAAAAAAACAGAATCAAGTATAAAAGTTTTAATTCATAGAGCAAGAAAAAGCTTAGAAGAAATATTAAAAAAGGAGGCGGAAAAATATGAAGGATAACAAAGAATTTATAAATGGAGTTTATAAAAAATATGAACAATATCAAAAAGAAGAAAATTCCAAATGGAAAGTCTCAAGTAAACAGGCAAAAAAATTAAACAAAAAAATAGTTGTAACCAAAATATTGGAATCTGCTGCAATTATAACTATTGTTATATCTGGAGCTATTGCTACAAATACTTATATTAATAATAAAAACGATATAACAAGTATAAGTAAACAAACTCAGACTTCGGATAAATTAACTTTAAAAACAGTAGATAATTTTGAGAATTTCTATACTATTGCAAAAGAATATACAAAAAGTAGGAATGATAATGAAAGGGATATTGAGACACTAACAGATAATGCCGAACAAAGTGAGGATGTTAGTAAGTCTACATCTACACCTAGTAATACAAAAGAAAGCACTCAAGAATATTCTAAAACCAATATACAAGTAGAAAATGTTGACGAAGCTGATATTGTAAAAACAGATGGAAAATACATTTATTATGTAGTTGGTAAAAAAATAATAATTGCAGATATAACTAAAAAAGAAGAATTATTGCAAATTGCAAAAATTGATTTTAGCTCTGAAAAATATACTCCATCAGAATTATATATAAATAAAAATAAGTTAATAATATTAGGAAATGAAAATGCATATTCATATGATACAGGAATAACTGTAAAAGAAACAACTAACAGTGTTTATAAAAAAGGAATTTATAAACAAAAAACGGTTGCTAAAATATATGACTTAAGTAGCATAAAAGAGCCTAAAGAAGAAAGAACAATCGAAATAGAAGGAAACTACGTATCTTCAAGAATGATAGAGAATAACATATATTTTATTGGAAATAAATCAGTATACACTAATAATATTGCAACATATGAAATAAAAGATTTAGATGAAGATATTTACAAACCAATGTATAAAGATACTTTAAACAATAATTCAGAAAAATTAATAGATTTTGATAAAATATACTATTTTGACAATATAGAAAGCTTAAATTATTTAACACTTGCTGGATTTTCTATAGATAATAAAAAAGAAGCAAATATACAAACATTTTTAGGAGCAGGAGAAAAAGTATATTCATCTAGCCAAAATATTTATATTGCAAAACAAAAAAATGTATATGATGCAGACACACATAAAAGCTTAGGCTATGATACTAAAATATTAAAGTTTAATTTAAATAATGGAGAAATTAAATTTAAAGCAGAAGCAGATGTTACAGGTGGAATTAATAATCAATTTTCTATGGATGAAAATAATGGCTATTTTAGAATAGCAACAACTATAGGAGTTTCAAGTTGGGATGTTGATGATAATTCTTCAAGCAATAGCCTATATATATTAGATGAAAATTTAAAAGAAGTAGGAAAAGTAGAAGGAATAGCTAAAGGAGAAAAAATATATTCGGTAAGGTATGTAGGAAGCAAGGCATATGTAGTAACATTTAAAACAATGGATCCATTATTTGTAATAGATTTAAGCGATGTAAAGAATCCTAAAATTTTAGGAGAACTAAAAATACCAGGTTACAGTACTTATTTGCACCCATATGATGAAACACATTTAATAGGATTTGGATATGATACAAAAGAAAATTCATCTAGAGATGGTTATGTTCAAAATGGATTAAAAATGTCAATGTTTGACGTAACAAATTTAAATAATCCAAAAGAAATGTTTACTGTAAAAATAGGAGAAAAAAATGCAAGTTCACCATTAATTCATGACCACAAAGCGTTACTATTTTCAAAAGAAAAAAATATAATTGCATTTCCTGTAAATGTTTATAAAAATGGAAAATATGTATCAGAAGCTCAAATTTATAAAATAGATTTAGAAAAAGGATTTACATTACAAGGGGAAATAAAAAATGAAAATATATCTTCAAAAAATTACTCATACTCAAATATTATAGAAAGAATAATTTATAGTAATAATGTATATTATACGCTTTCAAAAAAGTTAATAAAAGCAGTAGATATGAAAACATTAAAGGAAATTACTAAATTAGAAATAGAATAAAAATGTTATAAAAATCTTCTTAAAGTAAATAATAATTTTAAGGAGATTTTTATGTGGAATAAAAGTATAGAAGAAGTTTTTAGTAAGTTTAAAACAAATAAAAATGGTTTAACACAAATACAGGCGGAAGAAAGATTAAAAATAAATGGAAAGAATGAAATTCCAAAAGCAAAAAATAAAACTGTATTTAAAATATTTATTGAACAATTTAAAAGTCCTATAGTTTTAATATTAATAATTGCAGCAATTTTTTCAATATTTACTAAAAGTTATGCAGATGCAATATTTATATTTGCAGTAATAATTATAAATGCAGTAATTGGAACATACCAAGAATGGAACTCTGAAAAAAATAGTGAAAAATTAGCAGATTTAATAAAAATAAATTCTAAAGTGTTAAGAGACGAAGAAGAAAAGCAAATACCATCCCCAAATATAGTTTTAGGAGATATTGTTTTGCTAGAATCTGGAGACAAAGTTCCTGCAGATTTAAGACTTATAGAAACAAATAATTTAGCAATAGATGAATCAATTTTAACAGGTGAATCAATTCAAAAAGACAAAGACATAGAAATAAAAGATGAAGACGAACACTTAGCAGACAGAAGCAATATGGCTTATGCGGGAAGTATTGTAACAAAAGGTAGAGGAAAAGGCGTTGTTGTTGCAGTTTCACAAAATACGGAATTTGGAAAAGTTGCTAATAATGTTTTAATAAGCAAAGAAGAAGAATCACCACTTGTTGTTAGAATGGATAGGTTTGTTAAACAAATAAGTATAGGATTTTTAATTTTAGCAGTATTGCTTTGCATAGTTTTATATTTTAAAGGTTATACAATAACAGAACTATTTTCAACAGTTGTTGCATTAACTGTTTCTGCTATACCAGAAGGACTTACAATTGCTATGACAATAGTGCTTTCAATTGCTTCTAGTAAAATGGCAAAAAGAAATGTAATTGTAAAAAAGTTAAATGCAGTTGAGAGTTTAGGAAGTTGTACAAGAATTGCAACAGATAAAACTGGTACATTAACTGTAAATGAACAAACTGCAAAAAAGATATTGCTCCCAAATGGAAAAATGGCATATATTAAAGGTGTTGGTTATAATGATATTGGAAGTGTAGAATTTGATGAAGAAAGTTCCAATCAAACTAAAAAACAGGCTATTCAAATAGCTAAAATGGGTTATTTAAATAATGAAGCAAGTTTAAAATTTAAAAATGGAAAATGGATTCATCATGGTGATGCAATAGATACTGCATTTTTGGCATTGGCATATAAAATGGATGTAAAAGGCGTAGGAGAGGTTGTATATAAGATACCATATGAATCTAAAAATAAGTATTCTGCAGTTTTTATAAAAGAAGAAGGTAATTTTTATGTAACTGTTAAAGGAGCAGTAGAAAGGGTTTTAGAATTTTGTAATAAAATGCAAATAGAAGGCCAAGATGTTTTGTTAGACTATAATAAAATAATTTTAGGAGCAGATAAATTATCTAATGAAGGCTTTAGGGTTATTGCTGTTGCCAAAGGAGAGGCAAAACAAGAAGAATATGAAGAAAGTAAAATTAGGAATTTAACTTTTTTAGGATTGGTTGCTTTTGTTGACCCAATTAGGGAAGATGTAATAGAAGCGGTTGCAAAATGTAAAAAGGCAGGAATTAAAGTTTCTATGATAACTGGGGATTATAGTTTAACAGCAAATGCAATTGCAAAAAGAATTGGTATAGAAGATGTACATTCTAGGGTTTCACCAATAGGAAAACTAGAAATAGTAGAAAATTTTAAAAAACAAGGTGATTTTATTGCAGTAACAGGAGATGGGGTAAATGATACGCCAGCACTTAAAGCTGCAAATATTGGCGTTGCAATGGGTAGCGGAACAGATATTGCAAAAGAAACTGGAAATATGATAATTGTAGATGATAATTTTTCAAGTATAGTAAATGGAGTTGAAGAAGGCAGAAAGGCTTATAATAATATAAGGAAAGTAATATATTTGCTTTTATCTACTGGTTTTTCTGAGATTATTTTGTTTGTTTTTACAATAATTTTTGGAATGCCAATTCCACTTGTTGCAATTCAGCTTTTATGGCTTAATTTAATTAGTAATGGAATTCAGGGAGATGCCTTAGCTTTTGAAAAAGATACAGAAGATGTAATGAATAAAAAAGTAAAAAATACTAAAGAAAAAATTTTTAATAAATTAATGGTGCAAGAGATTGCAATTTCTTCTATAACTATGGCGCTTATAGAGTTTTTTGCATTAATTTATTTATTAAAAATAAAACATTATGATTTAACTTTAGTAAGAAGTTATTTATTAACTTTAATGGTATTTATGGAAAATATTCATATTTTTAATTGTAGGAGTGAAGTTAAATCAATTTTTAAAACTTCTATGCTAAATAATAGGTTTTTGATGCTTTCAATTTTATTTACGTCTATAATTCAAGTTATGGTTGTAAGCTATGAGCCGTGGGCTAAATTTTTTAGTTTAACTGTTATTCCTGTTAATAGCATATGGGTTTTGCTGCTTTTAACTGTTCCAATATTGGTTGTTATGGAAATTTACAAATTTGTTAAAAGAAATAATGAAAATTGAAACAAAAATCTAAATAATAAATAAAAATCAAAAAAAGAGGTTTTCCAGACAATGTGAGGAGAATCTCTTTTTAAATTACATTTCAATTTTAGGAGCTTTTAATAATAAAAAATGTTGAAAAATTTTGATTATAATATTATAATAGTTATAATCAAAACAGAATATGCATTTTTAACTGCACCAGACTCATATTTACATAGAGATGAAATGATTGTGGATGCAATAAAATCAAAATATAATATTTTAATGGAATGCGCAACTTCAGAAAAAGAAGGACTATTTGTAAATACAGAAATATTAAAGAAAGCTGGCTATAATGTTGAAATACATGCATTAGGTGTAAGTTCATTAAATAGTGTAATGTCTGCCCACGAAAGATATGAAGCATTGTTAGAAATAAATGATAATGCCGCAAAACTTACCAGTATAGAAAGACATGATGATTCTTACAACTCTTTGGGAAAAGCAATAATGGAAGAACAGCGAAAAAAAGGTGTGAAGATAAATGTGTATAAAAGAGGTGATAAAAGGCCATTTATACCAGAAGAAATATATAATCAAACAGATAAAAAAGGAAGATATTCATGCCCATATGAAGCGTTAATAGATGCACAAGCACAAGATTTACAAAAAACATTACCAACATTTGAAAAAAGATATAATGTGTTAGTAAATCAAATGGAAATTAGGAAAGCCCCACAAAAACAAATTGAACAGTTAAAAAAAATAAAACAAAGATATGAACAAATTGTTGAAAAAACAAATGGAAAGGAAATATAAAAAATGAAAATTACAATGTTAGGAACAGGCCATGCAACTGTTACAAACTGTTACAATACATGTTTTACTATTAGTGAAAATAATAAACATTTCTTAGTTGATGCAGGTGGAGGAAATGGAATATTAAAACAATTAGAAGATTCAAATATAAAACCAGCAGATATAGTAGCAATGTTTATTTCACATACGCATACAGATCATATAATGGGAGCTGTTTGGATAATAAGAGTAATAGGAAGAAAATATCTAGTAGAAGATTATAAAACACCATTTAATATTTATGGTAACAATGAGGTTATAAGTGCAATTCGAAAGATGTGTGAGGCGGTGTTACCACAAAAATGGAATGATTTGTTTGAAGATAAAATAATACTAAATGTTGTTGATACTGGAGTAGAAACAAATATTTTAAATAAAAAAATTGAATTTTTTGATATAAATGCAAAAAAAGTTAAGCAAACAGGATTTATGATGTGGCTTAATGACAGTGAAAAATTTACGTTTATAGGTGATGAAACCTGTTCAGAAACAACTAAAAAATATGTTGAAAATAGTAAATGGCTTTTTGCAGATGCTTATATGGCAGGAAAAGAAGCAGAAGAATATAACCCAATACAAAAGCATCATCATAGTACTGTGAAATTTGTTGCGGAATTGTGTAAAGAACTTAATGTAAAAAATGTGATTATGTCACATACTGTTGATACTGATCTAGAAAATAGAAAAAAATTATTTACAGAAGATGCGCATAAATATTATGGTGGAAATGTATTTGTTCCAGATGATTTGGAAGTAATAGAAATAAAATAAATTTGGTAAAATACAATGAAATATAAAAAGAGGTTCCAAAATGAACTATACCCCCTAAAGTAGACACAAAATAAAAAAGAGTGTATACTTTAAGGGGGTATTTTCATGGGAGAAAAAA
>CAKPKZ010000046.1 GCA_934167435.1 uncultured Clostridia bacterium
TTATATTACTGTACAGGTAAAATTATGTTAAATGTTGTTCCTTTTCCATTTTCAGACTCAAAAGTTATATCACCATTGAAGTGGGCCTTAATAGTTGAATAAGACATATATAAACCTAAGCCTGTACCATTTTTACCTTTTGTAGTTATCATTTCTTTAAATAATTTATCTTTTACTTTATCTGGTAATCCAGAACCATAATCTCTAACAGAAATAACTAAATTATCATTTTGTTTTGCTAAAATTAAATCTATATTTTGTTCTGCCTTACCATTATATGATTGTATTGCATTTGAAATCATATTATTAATAACTTGAACTAAACTATTAACATCTCCATGTATAACTGTTTTAGAATCTATTTTCATCTGAATATTTAAATATGTAAATGAATTTTTTAATTCATGTTTCATTAATATATTTACTCTTTTTACTAACTCGTCTAAATCAAATGAAACATCTTCAGATTCGGATAATGTTACTGCCTGACCTTTAACTGCTGTTATAATATCTGACATATATTCCGTATAATTTTTAATTTTTACTATCCATTCTGACATATCTTTTGCAATATCATGATGATCTTGATTATTTACAGTTGGGTCGTCGATAGATGAGTCATATTCTTTAATTAAATCGTTTAATCCTTCTGCAGCACCAGCTATTGACATTATTGGTGTTTTTAAGTTGTGTGCTATTCCTCCAATTAATTGTCCAAGTGATGCTAAACGTTCGCTTTCCATAAGTGATTCTTGGTTGTCTTTTAGTTTTTGCATGTCTTCGATGTGCTGCGAAATATCTTTAAATAGTACTAAAGTGCCTAAAGATTCTCCCTCAGAAATAATTGAGTTAATTTCTATATTAAAAGTTTTTTGAATTTTTTTAATATATAATTCAAATGTTATTGTTTTTTCTGTATTTTTTATTTTAGGTAATGAACTTTTTATTTTCTTTAAGTTTAAATATAAGTCATGAGCCTTTAAAAAGTCTTCAAAGTTTTCTCCTCGTATTTTACTTGATTCATTTATTTTAAATGTTGCTAAAAAAGTTTTATTATAATCAGTTATATTCATATCATCTCCCAATACTATATAACTATCTGATATTCTATCTACTATTTTTTGAAGTGCAATTGGTGTGGCGCCTAAAAATTGAAATTTAAAAATAGCTAATGAGAGAAACAGCATTGTAATTGCAAATGATATAGGGGTAATATAAATGGTCATAGGTATTATTTTAAATGTACCTAAAAAATTAATTATAATAGGGAAGCTGATCCCCGTTAAAATTAGCAATGACTGTTTCGAGAAAAATCCTGAATTTTTTATAGAATATTTTAATAAGCTCAATATTCCTAAAAATAGCAGTAAATATGAATATATATTGTGGATTATCATGTATGGTCCAAACACACTATCTGACAAGTTAATAGAATATTTTTCGTAAAACAAATGATGAAAGTCATTTGTCCATAATATTAGTAGTGATATTATAGGAATAACAAATAGGAATAAGTAAATTTTTTTAAATTTAACTTTGGTGTTTGCAAATATTTTACCTGTAAAAAAAACACTTATAGGTAAAAAACAACCGCCTATATAAGAAAAATATTCAAAATATATAGGAGAAATATTGTATTTATCAGCGAACAATAACTGTAAAAGAACAGATATACTTAATATAAGTAGTAAAATTATATTAATAGAAAAGATTTTCTTTATTTGGTTTTTGGACTGTCCTTTAATAATATAAATTAATAATATAAAAGTTAAAAGAGAAGATATACTAAGAATTGGTATATATATATTCATATTAATCCTCCTTTAATTTTAGATTTAAATAGCCTATATCCGTAAGGTATTTAAAGTAATTTTTTAAATAGTCAAGTCCGATATATGGCCATTCAAAGTCGTTAATCTTTAAAAAATTATTTGTAAAATTAGATTTTATTTTAATGTTAGATTGATAAATTAATTCTTGTTTATCATTGAAATCTCTTATTATTCCAGATAGTATTTCATTTCCATCGTCTTTTTGTAATAAATTGGTAATAATATTTTTAAATTCTGCTGATGAAACAATATTAACATTTATACCTAATTGATTTAGCATATTATATAAATCAATCATTTGTACATGTTTATTATTAAATACATGAAATACAGTAAATCTTGGGTCATAATGATTTGCAATATTTATAATTGCATCAGAACAATAATCTATAGGAGTAAATTCAACATAGCCGTCCTTCATGTATTCTGGAACAGATCCTATTTGAAGAAGAGATTTTATTCTATTAACAAATGCGTTTTCAAAATGATTTTGTTGGAATTTTCCCTCGGAATATCGACTAGTTAAATTTCCCATTCGAAGAATATATGCGCTAAGCCCATCATTAATTGCTTCTAAAACCAATTTTTCAGCTAAAAATTTACTTTTAACATATAAATTCTCTAAGTTCTGCCCTATATAGAATGATGTTTCATCATAGTTAATGTTAGATTTAAAATTATTTTCTATATAAGAGCCTTCGGCAAAGTTATTACCAGAAACACTTATTGTGGAGATATGCATTAATTTGCAATTAAACTTTTTACTAAAGTTGACTAGTTGTTGCGTTCCTCCTACATTTATTTTGTAGAATTCATCATAATTTCCAAAGTGTTTAACTAAAGCGGCTGAATGAATTACTGTAGATATTTCATTACCTAAAGCAGAATAATCTTTTGTTGATAATCCAAACATTTGGCTAGTAATATCACCTTCAACACAAAAAATTCTATCATTAATTAATTCATCATATTTATCATTAAAATAAAAGTGTAAAGTATTTTTTAGACGGTCCATGGCGGCTATATTATTTTTGGATCTAATTAAGCAGTAGATTTTTCCATTTTCTGTTTTTAGAAAACTGTCAAGTATATGAGAACCTAAGAAACCAGTAACTCCAGTAAGTAAAACATTATTGATAGGAGTGTAAGGTAATGTTTTGTTCTCTAAGTTTTTTTCTGTATTATTTTTTAAGATAAGATTTAATTCGTTGAGGTTATCAATTTGAATATTTGTAACATTATTTTGACCTGATAATATAAAATTAGCCAAATCCCTGACAGAAGGATATTTAAATATATCACCATAAGTAAAATGTATGTTATTTTTTAAAGCTTCGATTTGTACTTTCATTGCTGTTATGGAATCTCCTCCTAAATTAAAGAAATTATCTGTAACACTAAAGTTATTAATATTTAAAACAGTGCAGAATATTTTATATAATTCTGTTTCCAAATGGTTTGATGGTAATATAATTTTTTCTCCAATGTTAGACAAATTAAAGTTTAAAGGTAAAAGTTTTTTGTTAACTTTACCATTTTGATTTATTGGCAAAGAATCTATTTGCATAAAGTACTTTGGTATCATATATTTAGGTAAATGTTTAGCCATATAATTTTTTAAAGCTGAAAAATCTACACTATGATCAGATACAACATATGAACAAATAGCTTTAGTGTTATTTATAGATTCAAATATGGTATAAGATTCTTTTATATTTTCGTATTTATTAATAATAGATGTTATTTCACTTAATTCGACCCTAAACCCTCGGATTTTTATTTGATTATCTATTCTTCCTAAAAATTCTAGTGTTCCGTCAAAATTCCATTTTACTAAATCTCCAGTTTTATATAATTTTGAATTTGTTAAGCTAGAATAGATAAATTTATCATTTGTTAATACTGGATTATTAAAATATCCTCTAGCTACTCCGTCACCACCAACAAGTAATTCACCAGGTATCCCGATGGGTTGTAAATTATTGTTCTCTGATACAACATAGCATGTTGAGTTTGATATAGGACGACCGATAGGTATTGAATTGGTATAATCTTTATATATTCTATGGCAGCAAGAAAAAGTAGTGTTTTCTGTTGGGCCATAACCATTTATCAATGTTATATTAGGATTGACCGATTTAACCATGTTTATATGTTTTGGAGATAAAACATCCCCTCCAGTTAGTAAGCATCTAATAGTTTTAAACATATGAGGATTATTTTCAGCTAATTGATTAAATAAAGGGGCTGTTAGCCATAAAACTGAAATTTTATTTTTCAAGATATATTCATGAAATCCTGTGGCATCTAGTAGAGTTTCTTTCTTTATAATATAAAGAGGTAAACCATTAAGTAGAGCTCCCCATATTTCAAAAGTACATGCATCAAAAACTATAGATCCAGTTTGTAATATTCTATCATTAGAATAAAATGAAATATAATTATTATTTATAATTAATCTTAATATACTTTTGTTTTCAATCATAACTCCTTTAGGATTTCCAGTACTACCAGAAGTATACATTATATATGCTAAATCAGAACTTTTCCTTTCTAAGATAATGTTATCTAAATTATTTGAGTTATAGATATTATTATTATCTAAGTCTATATAAAAAGAATGTATAGGATAATCAATAGGAGGTAATTTCCTTGAAGTAAGTAATAAATTTGATTTAGAATCTTTAATTATATATTCAATTCTATCATTTGGATAGCTTATATCAATAGGAAGATATGCACATCTATTTTTTAAAATTGCTAAAATTGCAATTATCATTTCAAGAGATTTATCTAAAAGAATACAGATGATATCTTCTGGATTAGGGTTATTTAATTGAATGAAATGTGCTAACTGATTAGCTTTTTCATTCAATGTTTTATAAGTTAAAGAAGTGTTTTCAAAGACAATTGCTATATCATCTGGAGTTTTTTCAACTTGTTCCTCAAACAGTTCTATAACAGTTTTATTATGAGGAAAAACTGAACTAGTATTATTAAATTCATATAATATTTTATTTTTTTCCTGCTCGGATATAATAGTTATATTTTTTATTAAAATACTAGAATTATTTATAATAGATTCAAGTGTATTCATATAATGTTCAAATAATCTTTCTATAGTTACATCTTTAAATAAATCGATGCAATACTCAATATTAATAGTATTATTTGAAGGTTTAATTTCTAATGAGAGATCAAACTTTGAAATATCATTATCAATTTCTATAATATCAACGTTTTCATTTTCAATTTTCAATGTGCTTTCAGAATTGTTTTGATAAGTAAACATTACATTAAATAAAGGATTTCGTGAACCATCAGTTTTAATTCCTAATTTTTTTATTAATATATCAAAAGGAAATGGTTGATTAGATAAATCATCTAATATTTGGTTTTGCATATCTTTTGCAAACTTTGCAAAAGATATATCAGCATTGATATGTGATTTTAAAACTATATTATTTACAAACATACCAACCATTCTTTTTGTTTCATTAAGATTTCTATTAGCAAAAGGACTTCCAAGAGTAATATCTTCTTGTCCTGTATATTTGTATAATAAAACAAAGAATGCAGATACGAAAAGAGCATATGATGAAATTCCTAAACTTTTTGCATATCGTTCTATTTGTTTAAATTTTGATTTAGATAATTTATAAGATTGTTTTTTACCACGATAAGTATTTCCGTTTGGTTGAGTATAGTCAAATGGTAAATTCAAATCTGAAATTTCATAGTCTTTAAATTTATTTACCCAATAATTTTCACATTTACTAAATTCATTATTGATAATAGAATTATTTTCCCATAATGAATAATCAGAATAATCTACAGGAATTTCTTTTAAAAATTCGTTATTATACAATCTATTGAATTCAATTATTAGATTATTTAAAGATAATCCATCCATTATAATATGATGAGAATCAATTAAAAGTAATGTTTTTGCATTATCTAAATAGTATAAAGATACCCTTAATAAACAATCTTTTTCTAAATCAAAAGGTTTAGAAAAATGCTTGATGATATTTTGCATTTCTGTTTCTGAACTTTCAAAGATATTAATTTTAAATTCAGTATTTTCATTAATTCTTTGATAAATATCACCATCTTTTACTATAAAGTTTGTTCTAAATACAGAATGACGTTTTATAATTTTATTAAAAATTTCTTTTATTTTATTACTATCTAATATTTTATTTATAAGTATTCCACCAGGCATATTATATACTATATTATCATTACCAATCATTTGTGAAGTATAGTAAATTCTTCTTTGTGCAGATGATAGCGGATATAAATCTTGGTGAGGGTGTTTAAATAAGGCATTATGTTCTTCTGTATAAATAGGAGCAGAACTAATAAAATCAGATAGACTCATTATTGTATCTTGAGATAAGATATCTTTAACATAAATTTGTTTATTAAATTCTTCAAGTATTTTTGTAGATAAACTAATTGCAGTAAGAGAATCAGCGCCTAAATCGAATAAGTTATCATCTATACTAATTTCATCTAAATGTAATTGCTTTTTTAGAATTGAAATTAGTTTTTTATCAACATTATTTCTTGGTGGTATTATATTTTGAGGTTCTGATTTTAAAATTGGCATTGGTAGCAATTTTCTATCTATTTTTCCATTAGGAGTATATGGTAGAGAGTTTAGCTCTACAAAATACTGTGGTACCATATATATAGGTAGTTTTAAACGCAATTGCGTTCTTAATGCTTTTTCTTTTACAGGGCCTTCTTTTGTATAATAAGCACATAAAAATTCGCGGCCGTCATCTATGGTTCTTTTTATAACACAACAATTAGAAATATTAGAGATATGTAGCATTTGGCGTTCTATTTCTTCTAACTCAATTCTAAGACCTCTTATCTTTACTTGATTATCAATACGCCCTAAGCAAATAATGTCTCCACTGTTTGTAAAATATCCAATATCTCCAGTTTTGTACATAGTATAATTTTCTCTAAACGGATCAGGAATAAAGCTTTTTTGAGTTAATTCATCTTTGTTAATGTACCCGTTACCAACTCCATCACCTGATATGTATAATTCCCCAACACATCCAATAGGACAGATATTTCTACTATTATTCAATATATATATATATGTATTATCAAGAGGTTTACCAATTGTAACTTTTGAGTTATTAGTTACGTTGGTTAATGTAGAAAATACAGTTGTTTCACTAGGACCATAACCATTATATATAGTTCTATCTTCAACTTTTTGTAATTTATGTAATAATGATATTGGAAGTTGCTCACCAGCTAAAGTTAGGTATTTAATTTTATCTATATTTGGTATATGTTTATAGTCATTAAGTAATAATTTCATTCTAGATGGCGTTGTTTGCATTATTTCAACATTTTCTTTTTCTATTATAGAATTTAAAAGTACAGCATTTGTTTGCGCATCTTCATTTGCAATAACCAATTTCAATCCTTTTTGTAGTGCAATTAATGTTTCGAATATAAAAATATCAAAACTTATTGTGGTAACAGAAATAATGGTGTGATATTTACCGTCATTTAAATATGAAATATATCTATTACAATAATTTATTAAATTTGATAATGAACCTTTTTTTAACATTACACCTTTTGGCTTTCCTGTTGAACCAGATGTATAAATTAAATAGCACAAATCATCAAAAAAATGATTTACGTATAAATTAGTTTTTGGAAAGTTAGAAAGTTTTTTATCATTAATATTTGTAATGTTATATGAAATATTATTAAAATTGTGTATTAAAGCGTCTTCAGTTATAATATTTTTCACTTTACTATCATTTAAAATATATTCAATTCTATCTGTTGGAAAATGTGGATCTATAGGAATGTAAGCAGCTCCAGTTTTCAATACTCCTAATATAGAGATTATCATTTCAATAGAACGGTTTATGATAATTGCACAAATATCATTATTTTGTATTCCTTGATATTTTAAATAATTTGCTAAATTATTTGAACGCTCATTTAATTCTTTATATGTTAGTTTTTTATCTTGAAAAACTATGGCTATATTATTAGGGGTTCTTTCTACTTGTTCTTCAAATAATTCAACAATGGATTTATTCTTATCATAGTAAATTTCTGTGTTGTTGAATTGATATAAAAGTTTATTCTTTTCCTTTGGAGTAACTATCTCAATATCTTGCATATTTGTAATATTATGGTTTAATATTTGATTAATAATATGAAGGATTCTATAATGTAAATGTTCGATATCTTTTGCAAAATATTTATCTGTTAGATAGTCATAGTTAATTATAATATCTCCTGTGTCATTTATGTCAGAAATATGAATGTTTAAATCGTTTCCACAACAGTTATTAAATATCCAATTAGATGTATAATTTCCTAAATCTTCATCAAATGCTTTTGTTATTTGATATGATATTAGAATATTGTATAAATTAGGAATATTTTCATTTGGATGTCTATTCCTAATGTCTTCTAATATTTGATTATATGAGTATTTTTGGTGTCGTAACAAGGACATCATGTTAAGGTTTAAAGTCTTTGCAAAATCGCCAAAATTTAAAAGAGGGTTTATATTAATATTGATAGGAATAGTATTAACAAACATTCCCATTGTACTTTTCTCATTAAAATTTGCTCTGTTTAAAATTGGAGTTCCAATAACGAAGTTATTTAAATTTGTGAATTTATTTAAATACAATGAAAATATTGCAATAAAAAAATTAAATGGTGATATTTTTTCTTTTCTGCAAAAGTCATTTAATTTCTTTATAATACTTTTATTTATAGAGAATGAAGATCTTTTGGCAGTACAAGATATATGTTTTTGTAGTTTTTTTGTACTAGGAATGCTAACTTGAGAGGGGATATCTTTAAATGTATTCTCCCAGAATTGTTTGTCGTTTTGAAACTTTATACTATTTTTATATTGAGTTTCAGATTCAATATAGTTAATATAAGATTGTTCATTTTCAGTTATTTTAGTATTATTTAACAAAGAATGATATTCTTTTATTAAGTTTTTAACAGTTAGCCCTAAAGACCATGAATCAGCTATCATGTGATGAACAGTTAATATTATTCCACCTATGTTATTGGGAAACATTATAATTTTAAATCTAAACAAATTAGATTTTAGAATATCAAATTTTATATTTGCTTCACTTTTTTCGATTTCTGACATTTCTTTTTTTGTATTTACATTAATTACTTCAATATCAAATGGAATGAAATCCAAAATTTTTTGTTTGGGGATTCCATTTTCACGATATAGTGATATTCTAAAACTATCATTTTTTTTCACTATATTATTAATTGCTTGTTTTAATAGTTTTACATTAATCATTTCATCTAAAAGTACAGATGTACAAATATTATTTATAGTTGTATCCTTAAAATACTCTTCCATATTCCATATATTTCTTTGAGGATTTGTTAATTCAAAAACATCTTTATTATTCATAATTCCACCTTTTATCATAAATTTTAACATTATAGTTAAAATTATATTATTAATTAACAAAAAAATCAAATTTTTAACACAAAATATTAAAAAAAATATACAAAAATTCCTAGAACCATATGAAAATAAAGAAAAAAGTAAAAAATGACTTAGAAGTTAAAATAAAAAACAAATTATTTGATTAATGTTCAAACTTAATGTGCATAATAAAATAGAGGTGTTTTATTTTGAAAAAGAAGAAAAAAACAAATAACCTAAAACGTGCAAGTGCTTTATTTGTAATATTGTCATTAACATGGATTATAGGAATGTATATGTATGTTACATATAATAAAATTGAAATTAATACACCAAATTATAGTACTGAAAAGCTTTCATCCACAATTGGTGAAGAAACTGTGGAAAACATACAAAAAAATAGCCAAAAAGTTTCTGATGTTATAGAAGATGTTAATGATTGTGTTGTTGGAATTTCTAAATTAAAAAATGCAGGTAGTTCTATTTTTTCTAGTAGTAACGAAGAGTCATTAGGGTTAGGTACAGGAATTATTGTAACAGATAATGGCTATATATTAAGTAACGAGCATGTAACAGGGGAAAAGTATAGTACTTGTTATGTTACATTGGAAAATGGTAAGTTTTATGATGGAAGTGTTGTGTGGAGCGATTCTAATTTAGATTTGTCTGTTATAAAAATTAATGTTAAGAATTTAAAATATGCAAATTTAGGAAATTCAAAAAATATAAAAGTTGGAGAAACTGTATATGCTATTGGAAATCCAATTGGATTTGAGTTTAGAAGAACTGTAACATCTGGAATTATTAGTGCTAAAAGCAGAACAATACGTCTACAAGAAAATAATAATGAAACATATATGTTTGGGTTAATACAAACAGATGCAACTATAAATCCTGGAAATAGTGGCGGGCCGTTAATATACCCTAATGGGGACGTAATAGGAATAAATACAGTTAAAATTTCATCGGCGGAGGGAATTGGATTTGCTGTGCCAATAGATGTAGTAAAAAATGTTATAGAAAGTTTTAAAAACAATGATTCGTTTGACGAGGCTTCTATAGGAATATATGCTTACGACAAAGATGTAATACCATATATGAATTCTAGTAATTCTAATTTTTCTCAAGGTATATATGTAGCAAAAATAATAGTTAAGGGACCGGCAGATTCGACTGATTTAAAAGAGGGAGATATAATTACAAGTATTGATAATATTGAATTAAATACAATGAATGATTTAAAAAGTTATATTTATAGTAAAAAGCCAAATGATGAAGTTACTTTGAAAGTAAATAGAGGAAGAATAAATAAAAATATAGTAATTAAATTAGGCAAAAAATAAAAGGTCACCACATTTGTGGTGACTTTTGGGTTAAGCGACTTTGGTGGGATTACTTAAAAATTCAGTAATATCTTTTTGAGTAATTGTTACTGTATAGGTGTTCTGAACGCCATTTACTGTAACTGTCTGCTCATGAGAACCAAGAGCATTTTTAATATTTGTGCTCTTTGCTCTGACTTTAGCAATCACCAATTTTTTTAACCACTGTTCAAACATGGGGAAAACCTCCTAAAAAAATAATTTACATAACAATTATATCATAGTTATAATAAAAAAACAAGATTTAGTAGAATTTTAATTGTTGTAAATGAATTTGTCGCTTTCATAAAATTTATACTTTCTAGCATAGTCTTTAGTTTGTGTATTATTCATATATACGGTAGAGCGGTTTTTATTTAAGAATTCTATAATTTTGTAAACATCAATACAAATTTCATTATTGCCTTCCATTTTGGATTCATCAAAAAATAGTTGCATTACAAAA
>CAKPKZ010000047.1 GCA_934167435.1 uncultured Clostridia bacterium
TTTTTCTATATGATTTTTCCGTTGCTTCTTTTAACACCATTTCAACTATACTTTGTGAATATTCTCCTGAATATCCTGAATCTATTATCGGATTTACATTATATTCTTCTTTTATACATTGTTCTTACTGGATAATCATTTCTTCTGCTTGTTGTATTCCCTTTTCATTTAATTCTATATCTGCTCTCCCTTGTACTTTCCCTAAAACGTTCCATTCTGTTTGTCCATGTCTAGTTAATAAAATTTCCATCATATTTCACTCCCAGTTAATATTTCTTCAACTAATTTTTCTGCTTTTTTATAAATATCTGATTTTTTGCCATACCTATTCTTTATATCTTCTAGTCTTTTTACATAACCTACATCATTTCCAAATTTATCAATTTGCATATCAGCTTTATTTAAAATATCTAAATATAAAGAATTATATTCGCTTACAACTTCTCCATGATAATACACTTCTTGCCAATATTTATAATTGCTTTGTTTTAAAATTTTTCCACCTATAATTCTATGATTTTCATTATTTCCAAATTCATAGCCAATATCATGATTATATCCTAATAAAAATAGTTCTTGTAATTGATTATCATCTAAACTATATTTTTTCCCTATTTCAACCATTTTTCTAGCAACTGCCATTGAATGATTTAATCTATCTTGATTCATCATAATCGTATTTTTCCTTAATATATTTTTTCATCTATCCTTTTTACAAATTTTGTTTATCTTACTGTATTTCTTATAATATCATTATCATTTACTATGTCTGTTAAGCTTTCTATAAGCATTCTTTCCATCTCATTTACTGCGTCAATTGAATTATAAGCATTATGTGGTGTTATTATTATCTTATCATTTGGTAAATCTAATAACTTCTCACTACATTCCTTTGTAATAGGTTCTTCATAAAATCCGTCCAAAGCGACTGCTTGTATATTATTATTCATAATTGCCTCATATAAATCATCTTTATTGATTAGTTCTTGTCTAGCAGTATTTACAATAATCACTTCGCTTTTTGCTAAATCAAAACATTTCTTATTTATTAAGTTCTTTGTTTCTTCTGTATAAGTTGCATTTACTGAAATAATATCTGCATTTTTAAATACTTCTTCAAGTGATACCATTTTTGTTAATACATAGTATATCGTAATCTTTTACATTAGACATTGGAACACCTACTGTAAATCCTCTTCTCTCTAGTTCTCCTGCAACAAAATATTCTCCTGCATTTCCTATATTTACACTATTCATAATTATACTCTCCTTATTGTTTTATCTTACTATATCATCCCTATCTAATTCTTTTAGTTGAGTTTTAGAGTCCCCCTGATTTTTAGGTACTATCAAATCTTTAACTTCAGATATTGTATCTCCAACATAAGTATCTCTATAAAATCCATTTAATTTAGCACTTCTACTAATAGATAATTCAAAGCAACTATTTGCCTTATCGAATTCATCATTTTTTACACATTCAATAAAAGATACTAACTTATTTTTCTTTACTTTTTTATCAAATTTATTAAAATGTGCTGAATATATTTGAGCCAACATATATCTTGAATCTTTCTTTCTATCTCCACATCTCCTATATAAATCTTGTGCATTATTAAATCTAGATAAAAAGGTGGTAATTCTTCTAGTTTTTACATCTTTTTCTATTGTACTTCTTTCAAAGCCATATCTTTGCATATCTTCGTTTGACAGTTCTAATAGAAAATCATCTAATAATCTCTCCATACACTGAGGAGCAACTTCACCTAAAACCATTCTAGTTGGTGTGTCTCCGTTATCTATATCAAAAATATGTGTACACTCGTGTATCAATTCGTATAATTGCCTAATATCATCTCTAATTGGTACATAAACAGTAACTGGCATTTCATTTGGATTAGTCGTACTTGCTTCTTTGCCATTATAGTCTTCCATTTCCAATACTATATTAGGATTATTACCATTTACTATATTATTAAATTTCTCACATAAACCATCATCAATGCTCTCAAAGAATCTTCGTGCAAGTTCAATGGTATCATCTTTTGTAATAGTTGTTTGTACAGGAAAATTATAAACCATATTTCCAGCTTGTTGGTATTGTTGATATGGTTGAATTGCATTTTCTATCTCTAGAGTCACATTTCTAGTTGTTCTTTCTACAAACATCTTACATATTTCTAAATCATCAATAGATTCTACCAATTCTCGATATCGTGTTTCAGGAGCATTTAATAATTGTTTATTATCTTTTTTACCAAATATTCTTTTGAAAAAAACTACTAGTTTCAAATCACATTTCTCCCTTATTATTTGACTATTTTATTCCTATTTTCATTTTGTAAGAAAACAAAGCATTTAAACTTTTTCCTTCAAATATTTCATCTAAAGTATTATCTAAATTTTCCAATATTTCCATAACAGGTGTATAATTATTCCTAATTGCTTTTTGTATATTACTTTTACTTAATATAAATTTTTTAAATCTTTCCTTATCATACTCAAATTCAACATCAAAACATATCTCTCTGCAAAATTCAAATTCATTGCTATTAATAAGATTATTTAAGTGTTGACTTTGTGGGTATATAATTGTATCTTCTTCTTTTTCAAGATTCATTGTCAATTTACGCAAATTTTTATTTAATTTTTCTAATCTTAAATCAATTACAGGTAACCAATCTGCATCTATTACTGCAAATACTCCACCTTTTTTTAATATTCTACCTATTTCAGAAATTGTTGAAGTTGGCTCCATCCAATGAAATGCCTGTGAGCATATTACTATATCTGCAATATTACTATCTAGTCTTGTATTATTACCCAAACCTTCTTGAAACTTCAACTGCTCGTTTTCCTTTTCTTTTGCTTTATTTAACATATCTTTTGAAGGCTCAATTCCAATTACTTTTTCGGCAAAATTAGTACACACTTCAGTAGAATTTCCAGTGCCACAACCTATATCAACAATTAAATCTATATTGCCATTTATGTATTTCTTTATAATTTCAATTGCTTTTTGTGGTAGTCTTGGTCTCCCTTCATCATATAAGTCTGCAAATCCCAAAAACCTTTCATATCCTTTTTCCATTAAAATCAGTCCTTCCCATTAACACTTAATCCTCAATCATATCTAACATTCTAATATGAAATCCATTTTCTTTATAAAACTTTATTGCACTTTCATTGTAACCAAATACAGCTATCATTATCTTCTCACACCCATTAGTTTTTAGATGCTCTTTCATTTTTAGCAGTAATTTTTTTCCTATACCTTTTCCTCTATAATCTTTATCTACAACTAGTTCAGTAATTCTTCCTCGTTTTGGTGCTTTAAAATCATATCTAATTGTGTCATCATTGTTTATAATTCCCACTATTAATCCAACTATTTTTTCATTATCCTTATATAGTAATATCTTACCATTACATTTTTTTACTTCTTCTAATGTCTTCTCAAAATACTTATCTCTATATCCATCTCCAACTATATTATATCCTTCTATATCCATATCGGCTAAATATTGTTGTAATTGAACCAATAAATCTTTTATTTCTTCATCATATTTTGAATCATATTCAATAATCATAAATTTCATTTCCTTTACTCAAATATTTCAATACCATTATCATTAATAAAAATAGCTTGATTATTAGTTAAACAGATTTTGTCGTTTGTTGTAATATCACCATTTGGACTACCAAGCTCACAATGAACATCCAATACATTTTTTATAAAACCTAAACCATTTTCATATTTTCCACTAGTACATACACTTCCTGCACTAACTCCAATATAAATTCCACCGTTATCTATATACTTGTCTACTATTTTTTTGAAATCGACCTCTGCCATTCTTGATACTAAATGTTTTGTTGAACCACCACACACATATATTGCATCAAAAGTCTTTAACTTCTCTTCTGACATTGCTCTATGCAAATCACAAATAGTTATGTTTTCATCTTTAATACCACAATTTGTCAAATCATCAAGACATCCTGATAATATTCTAATAGCATCAGGATCAATTGCTGCAGTTATTATAAACAATACTTTAGATTCTTCTGCTTTTTTATTTAATAATTCTAAAAATTTTTTTTCAATATTTTTATTTTCAAAACCTGTACTTGTTAATAGTATTTTTCTCATTTTGATTCCCCTTTTCATTTATTCTGTTACTTCAAGAGTAATAACATTTATATTTGACGTTTTTAATTCTTCCTCTATTTCTGTTTGCATATTTTTAGCATTGGTATAATCAACTTTTCTTAATTCTGCTCTCTTTTTCAATAATTCATCTGAAATATGTAGATAAACAATTAAATCACAATCAATTAATACAGTGCCAAATAAAGGCTCTCCTTGTTGTATTTTTAATTTAGTTTTTACAAAATAAGTCATTTTCTCACCAATTTCTTTTGTCCAAGGTGTTTGACACACATAATCTGATTCTTCTTTAGTTAATAATGGAAATATTATTTTATCCATATCTAACCCTATCCCAAGATTTTTTATAAGTGTTGACTTTCCTGTGCAGGTTGTTCCAATAACCAATATTCTTTTATCTTTATTATTATTAAAAATATCTTTTAATTCTTCTATATATTCGTTATTCATTATTTACTCCTAAAATTTCTTTTTGAATTTTCTTTGAAAAACTTTTTACAACAATATCATATGAATGGTCTATCATTTCCAACAAAACTTTATCATCTATTTTATTTATATAAACTGTGTTAAAATGAGAAGCTTGAATTGGTGGGCAATGATAACCTTTTACAACAATATCTTTATATTGTTTCCTATAAAGTTCAGCTAATAAAACATCACATTTTAAAGTAATTTTGTAGTCATTCTCTAATGGATATAATTGTGCAAACAGTTTATTATTTACCTTAAAACATATTGGTATATCTCCAAATGGATAATCAATATATGCCTTATTTTTGTTTAAGCAATATTTAGTTATATCTTCAATCTGCATTCTTATCACCTTTTCAAATTATATATAACATCTACTTCATCCTTGCTAGGTTCTTCCCATTTTGATTCTAACTTTTTCATTAGTCCCTCATCTAAATAAAAATCAGAGCCACCTTTTCCTTCGTCAATCTTTTTATTTCTTTCTGCAATATTTTGTTTCCAAGTTTCATCATCAACGCATACATAATGAAGTTCACACTCTATTCCATTATTTTTATAGTATTCTCTAATATTCTTTCTATCTTCTCTTGTCCAAAGACCTCTTTCAAAAATAACATTAGCTCCAGCTTGTGCTATTTCTCCAACTTTCTTTGTTAAATATTTATTTAATCTTTCAGAGAAGATATTATAAAACTCTCCTTGTTCATTGTTAATTAATTCGTAAGTTGCTTCATCTGGAGAAATTATAACAGCATTAAAAGAATTTTTTATTGATTTTGAATAATAACTTTTACCACTGCATATCTTTCCACACACAATTATCACTTTTCCCATTACATCAAAACCTTCCATTGTACTATTTTTGAAAATCAGCTTTCGTTATAGAATATATAACTAAATCATCATATCCATCGATTAGTTTATTTACTCTTCTTTCTCTTAAAACACCATCTTTTTTCATTCCTGCTTTTTCCATTACTCGTCCACTTGCTGGATTAGATGCATGATGTTTTGCCTCTATTAAATGAAAATCACAATCATATAATAGAAATTCAATTACTTTCTTTAATACTTCTGTTGCATATCCTTTTCCCCAATATTTTGAGCCAAAAGTATATCCAATTTCGCAATTATTGTTCTTTTTGCTTTTAGCAATAACCTCTATATTTCCAATTATTTCGTGGTTTTCTTTTAATTCAACAACCCAATTTAAGCCACCATCTTCATATTTACTAATCCATTCATTTATAATTTGTTTAGTTTCATCATAATTTTGATGAGGTTTGAATGAAACATATTTATTGGTTTCTAAATCAGAAGCCCAATTATCAAACATTCCTTTATAATCATCTTCCCTAAATTTTCTTAAAATTAGTCTTTCTGTTTCTAATTCTTTAGTTCCTATATCAATCACAATAACTATCTCCTCTCAATTAATATCCTAATACAATTTCACAAATTTGCTCGTATTTATCTTTGAAAGTTTCTTTTGTTCTATCACTTAAATCGTTATAATCTTTTTCAAATGCATTTTTCATCCATTCTCTTACTTCATTTAATAATATATGGTTTCTATTATATGCAGAATTAAAAAGCATCGGAATATTATCAAAGTGAGCAATAATATCAGCATCTGCAACACATAAATCCTCAATATTAGTTGCATTTTTACTACTTCTATGATTATATACACAACTCAACACCCTATCCTTTTTTTCTTTTGGATAATCATATTTATTTAATATTTCTTCAGCTAATATTTTTCCGTTTATATGATGTTCTTTTCGCTCTCCAACTTTGCAAATCAATGCTATATCATGCAATAAAGCACCTAATTTTACTATTTCAATATCAGCTCCATATTGTTCTGCTAATTTTTGACTTTCAATATAGACATATTTTATATGCTCATTCCAAAAATCATAATTATCTTCTGCATTTAATTTATATTCTTCAATTTTTTCTTTAACTTCATTTTCAATAGCATTTACAATATCCACGAAAATCACTCTCTTTCTATTTTTTTACAGCTAATCCTTTATATGTTTCTAATACAATTTCTTTTAATAATTCCTTGTTATCAATATCATCCACCAAGTACATTGTTTTTGCACTTTCATAAGGAATTTGCTCATCCATATTATATTTTTTATTCGTATCAACTATTTTAATCAGTAATCTATTATCATAAATTCCACCAAATAAAACATTATTATAGTATAATAAAAACTCTCCCATCATTGATCTAGAGGTTATATTATCTAATAAATCTAATTGCTCTAATACAAAATCTTTATATTCTTTTGATGTAGCCATAATTTAATTGTCCTTTCAATATTATTTATCTTTCAGGTTCAAATGAACAGTGTACATGTAATACTTTCCATTCATCTTTTATCTTTTCTATATACATTGTAGTTCTTACATATGGTCTTGGACAACTTTTATATTTTGCAATAAAACATAAACAAGCAACATCATTTTTTGAAAATACATTGAAATCTTCTATAATCAATTCCTCAACCTGTCCAGATTCAGTTTCTTTTCCATTTGTCAGGAAATCTGAAACTAGAGCAATATGCTCTTCCAAAGTATATGTATCGTTGTTCTTATGATTATCGTAATATATAAGTCTATTGTTATCTGTATCATAGTATTTTTTCAATTTTTCTAAATCTTTATCCACCCAAGTTTTATTATATCCATTTAAATAATTCAAAAAATATTCCTTTATATTATCCATTACATCCTCCATAAAATAACTATTTAATTATTTCTTATATCTTCAATTATTTCTTTAAACTTATTCTCACGTTCAAATAAAGTATCATAACACTTCAAACTATACTCTTCGCATTTTTCTTTTATATATTTGCTCGTCTCCACAATTCTTTCGCACTTTTTTTGTTTTTGCTCATCAGTATCATAATATGTATAATCACTAGGTCTATCATATTTTTTTAATAATTCGAATCTTTTTGTACTATCTACTTCACTTGTTACTAAATAATATATATCACAATTGTCACCTGCTATATTTTTGACAAAATCTTCAGGCATTAATTGGCATACATCAATTACAACTCCATATTCTTGCTCATTATATTCTCCACTTGCAATTATTGAATTTATAAATTTTGATATAACAGAACTAATATACTTAGTATTTTCTAAAGATTCGTCGTTTGTGTTTATTTTAGGCTCAATCATATTCTGTTCTAATGCATAATTTATAGTATCAAAACATATATGTTGATAGCCAAATTTCTTTACTATCATAGAAGTAAGCGTACTTTTCCCTGCTCTTGGAACACCTGCTATAATTATATATTTCTTCATCTGAATCTCTCCTTCAAATTAATTATTTTATATAAATACCTCGTATAACTTTTACTATTTCCTTTCTACTTACTAATTCATTTGTTTTAGCTTTTAAATCTTTAAACTCAAATCCTACTGCATCTGAAATAACTTTTGCCGTTTTCTCATCTCTAGCAACAACAATGCTATATCCATTAATAATATCCATACAATTTACAGATATATAATCAACATCGTTTTCCTCACTAACAGTATTTAGTATTTTTCTAATATCATTTTCATATTTGTTTAAAAAGTCTTCAACATTAGCAACTTCAAGTTGTCCCATTGACCAAGAAATGCTCATAAATTGGTCTTTAAATTCAACTTCCATTTCTTCTCTCAAGCTATTTCCTATTTCAGACTTTTCAACAAAAATTTCTGTTGTTATTTTATCTGTTATTTCAGGTACTTGTTGTTTTAACCAATCAGCCATTTCTATATCTTTTTTACTTGTTAACTTTATTTTTAAATTCATAGTGTTTGATATTATTCCATAATATAGTAGAATAGCAGATTCTCTTGAAATTCCTATATTTTCATTTTTGAATCTTTCTGCTACAAGAGTTGCAGCTGCCCCAATAAGTTCTATTTGTATTTTTATATCAGTATTATCATCTAACCAACTATCTCTATTATGGTGGTCTATTATTTCAACTATATTTTCTTTTTTTACATATTTAGATAATTCAGTTAAATAATTAGTATCAACTAAAACAATCTTGTCGTCATTTTCTATTTTATTGATATTGTTTAATTTAATATTAAATTTATTTAATACAATTTCTACCTCTTTTTTAATTGTACCTTCAAAATAATAATTTGCTTGTTCACCTTTTTTATTTAATAATTCGGTATAAGCATACATTAATGAAATTCCATCCATATCAGGATTAATATATGTTGTTACTACTTTTCTCATCTTGTCCTCCATAAATTTTTATCTAAATATATAATACTTTTCTATTACTCAAAATCCTCTATTTCACATTTATAGTTCTAAAAATACTTTCATACTCGTTTTGCAATCTTCCAATATCACCATTTTTAGTGCTATGGCTCATAATAAATTCAGACACCTGTCTAAAAATATAATTCTTGTCTTCACTTGTAAATTCTTGTCTATCTTCTACATTTACTCCTGCTCTTTTTAGTAATTCTAGTTCTCTATTATTAAATAGTTCCATCTTTTACATCCTCTTTCTAATGTTTAATTGCCACTAATATTTCATTGCTTTCAACAACTCTTTTAGCATTGTCATATTCAAATTTTTGACCTTCTGTGTATATATGATAGTCTTCATCTTTCAATCTTTTTCTTAATTGTTGTAAAAACATACCTAAATCCTGTTTTAAAATTCCATATTCTTTAGGGTATTTTATATTTATTTCATAAAAACTATATCTTATATAATTGGGATCGTTGATTTTCTTTTCAATTAATGTTGTTTCAATAACATTCTCAATCTGTCTTTGCGTCACTTTTAATCACTCTTCTTACTATATTTTATCTATAAACTGAAATTTACCTAGTAATTTCTTCATTAAAATATTCATCATTAAGATTTATTAAATCTCTATTTGAATCATATGCTCTGAATTGTATATCCTTGAATATAGATTTATCTATATAATTTAATTCGATTTTTTCATAATTTAATGGCTCTGTATCTCTAGATATCATTTCGCCACCAAATCTAAATCCAATATTCCCATCTCTATCAACGGAAAAATCAAATACTGGTTCATATTTTTCAGAGTCCGTTAATGCTATAACTACTGGATTCTTTAACTTTACAATTTTAGGATTATCTTGCTTATCTTCATCTGCAAATGGATTTTCAGGATATTCGAATAACGGTTTTCCATCTTTGAAACTCCCGTGAAATCCATTTCCATTAACAGCCCTACATGCATATCCGATTATCCCATTATAATCTGCAGTAGCAAAATGGGCATCAACAATTTCATTCATGTATTCGTTTTCTCTAGACCTCGCTGGTAATAATTTGTGGCTTTCTGGTTCTTGTTTTAATATTGTAAAAACATATTTACATTTTGCACAATATTTTTCCATAATCTCCTTCTTAAATTCAGAAATCATATTACACATTGGTCCGTCTTTCCATAATTCTGCTTCTTTTTCAAAAATTTGATTAGATTTTTTTATAATTTCCTCAGGTGTATTATTTTCTTCTATATCTGTTCCTGATATTTTTGCATAATTTTCAATTACTCTTTTTCTAATCTCCAAAGCCTTGTTTATTCTTTCATTTTTCCACCTATCACTATCTGATTTAGGATTCATAGATTCTAATGTATGAGCCTTTTTCATCATAAAAACCAAAAGAGTTCTATATACATCCATTTCATCATCTTTATTACCACTTTGCAATTTTTCATTTACTTTTTGATTGTAATTATCTATCACTGTTTTTACATTACTTTTTGCATTATTTAATGAATTTTTAATGCTGCTAAATAAATAAGTTTCATCCATCTGTTTCATCTCCTATATTAATTTAAATTACTATTTATTTTTTGACAAAACATTTCCTATTTGATGTTTTTATCTTATCATATTAGCCCCGTAAAGACAATACTTTGAAGGACTTTTTCCAACAAAAAAATAGACTACTTTTTCAAGCAATCTATCCCAAGTTTTAATCATTATTAATCAAGCAATCTTTAACTACATTTGCTCCCATTTTGAAAGCTTGCCTATAATAAATATAATTCAAAAATCCAATTTCATCTTTTATTGTTGCCTTAAAATCTTCTAACATTTCCTTGCATTTTTCTTTTAAATTATCATCTTCAATAGTTTCAAAAACTATTTTACAAATCTTTTCACTACCTTCTTCTTCCTTTTGGTAATATTTCTTTAATTTTTCTCTTGTTTCTTTACTTATAATATTTCCGCTATCTTCATCATAATCGCACAGAATATCAATAACATCCTGTTCTTTTCCTTCTTCAAATTCATCCATTACTTATCACCCCAATTCATATCAAATTTAATTGTGTGTGATATTAACTCTGTTGAAATCAATTGTCAACTATTTCTACATTTTTTATATACTTTGTTCCTCCATATTTTTGT
>CAKPKZ010000048.1 GCA_934167435.1 uncultured Clostridia bacterium
TCTATAGATAGTGCTGTTTTTCCAGAGGCTGTTGGTCCACATATAACAATTACTTTTTCTTTTTCCATCTATAAGCTCCTTTTTGTATATATTACTGCAATTTTTATTTTCTTGCAAATTTTCTTTCAATATCATATTTAGTCATTTTAATTGCCGTTGGTCTTCCATGTGGGCATGTAAATGGATTAGGCAATTGTAATAATTTATCCATTAAACTTTCGACTTCTTGCTTGTCCAATACCATATGAGCCTTAACGGCAGCTTTACAAGCAACAGTTGCTATAAACTTTTCTTCTTTTTCCTGCTTAGCTGTTCTTGCTACACTATTAATTTCATCTAATGTCTCTAAAAATAGTTCTTTTGTATCTAAGTCTAAACATACTGTTGGAACTCCAGTTAATTTTATAGTATTTTCGCCAAATTCCTCCAGATTGAATCCTGCCTTTTCAAACATATATATATTTTCTTTTGCAATTTCCATTTCTTTATGTGTAAGAGTTATAATATCTGGCAATAATAGCATTTGCGAATCTTTTGAGGCATTACTATAATAATTAGTTTTTACCTTTTCATACATAATTCTTTCATGTGCAGCATGTTGATCTATTATATACATTTCATTGTCCATTTCAATTATTATATATGTATTAAATGCTATTCCTATAAATTTATATAATATTTTTTTAACTTCTTTTGCTTGTTCAAATACAGAAATATTATCTTTTATTAAATCTGCAGCATTTACTTTATTTTCTTTTTCCACTTTCTCTTCTATTTGACTTATTGGCAATTTTCCAAATGTTTTTTCATACATTTCATTAAAATTAGCTTTTTCTATTTTTTCTTCTTTTTCTGTTTTTTCTTCTTCTATCGTTTCAGGTATATTTTCTTCCTTTTTCTCTTCTACTTTTACATTTGTATCTTCTTTTTTATTTTCATAAGAATATTTTTCATCTGCTTCTTTTACCTCATCTTGTAACTTACTTTTCATTTCTTGTAATTGTTTTAAAACATCTGACGTATCTATTGGTTTTCCTGCTGTACTTTTATTCTGCATTATATTTTTTTGGTTATATATATCTTCTATAATATTATTTGTCTTTATATTACTTTCTTCTTCTGTATAATTTGCTATCTTCTCCTGCGTTCTTCTACTTCCAAATAATGTTGTTTTATTCTCATTAAAATTATTATTTATATTTTGTGGTATAATTTCATCATCTTTAGATTTTTCAGTATTTTCTATTAATTCACCTTTTAATAATGTATCTTTTATTGCGTGGTATATTGCTTGAAATATTTTGTTTTCTTCCTCAAATCTAACTTCTAATTTTGCTGGGTGAACATTTACATCTACTTTTGAGGGATCCATATTTATGTTTAATATTACAAATCCAAACTTTCCAATTGGTATCATTCCTTTAAATGCCTGTTCTGTAGCAGCTGTTAAAGCTTTATCTTTGATATATCTTTTATTCACAAAAAATATTTGATTAGTTCTATTTGATCTAGATATTTCTGGTTTTCCAATAACGCCAGTTATGTGTATATCCTCATATTTATATGATGTTTCCAATATTGATTGTGCAATATCTTTACCATAAATACTATATACTACATCTTTTAACGAACCATTTCCTGTAGTTTGTATAACTGTTTTTCCTGTGTTTATTAATTTTATTGATATATCTGGATTAACTAATGCTATTCTAGTAATTACATCTTCTATATATCCTGTTTCGGTAAAATCTTTTTTTAAAAATTTATATCTTACGGGTGTATTAAAAAATAAATTTTTAACAATCATTGTTGTTCCTTTTTTACAGCCTACTTCTTCTTTTGTTAATATATTTCCCGCTTCTACAACAACTCTATATCCTATTTGCTCGTTTTCTGTTTTTGAAACAACTTCTACATTTGCAATTGCTGCAATACTAGCTAGTGCCTCCCCTCTAAACCCCATAGATTTTACTGTATCTAACTCATCTGCAGATCTTATTTTACTTGTTGCATGTCTTTCAAAAGCAATTTCTAAATCATCTGAGGCTATTCCTTTTCCATCATCTGAAATTTTAATAAATGAAATTCCTCCATTTTTTATTTCTACAACTATGTTCTTAGCTCCAGCATCTATAGAATTTTCTACCATTTCTTTTACTACAGATGCAGGTCTTTCTATAACCTCACCAGCAGCGATTTTATTAATTGTTAAGTCATCTAATAGTACTATATTTCCCATTTAAATTTCCTCCACTTATTCTTTTTCAATATTTTTTATTATATCATTACTCTTTTAGATTTGTATAGTTTTTTTTGAAATTTATTAATTATATATTTTTCTATTCAATACTAAATAACACTAATATGTTAAATATTTATTAAACATATTAGTGTTAAAATTTTATTTTTTATTATTTTGTTCTTTTATTTTCTTTAATTTTTTTTCATAATTTGTAGTTAAAGTTAACAATGTAAATACTAATACCGTAATTACCATTGGTATTGTTATTCTTCCTAATGGAATTCTTGTAATTGCTATAACACTAAATAATATAATTTGTGTTATTATAATTGTTAATAATGTTTGTCCTACTACTTTTATACTTCCTAATTTAAAATATCTTATAGCCATATATATTAAAATTATACCCAAAGCAATTATAAATGGTACAATGTATTGTGTAAACATTTTTCTTATACGTAGTCTTGGTACTGTTGTTATATTTACTTGATCTGCTGATACTTGTGTATTATATTTCTCGTTTACTTTATTTATTATTTGTTCTTTTTGATCTTCTGTTATTTCACTTGCTGTTATTGACAATGCATCCTCATATACTTCTATTTTTTGAATTATTACTTTTTGATTTTTAAATACTTCATTTGTAATGTTTTGTATATCTGACATTTCAAATTCTTTTTCTAAATATAGCTCTATTTTTTGGCTATCTTTAAATTTTAATTCAACTTCAAATCCTATTGTTGCAGTAATTATTGTTGCTATTATTATTAAAGCTACAATTATTGCTATTATTATTTTATTAAATTTTGTTAATTGTTTCATTTATTAATACCTCCTTATTTATTTTCGCTTAGTTTTAGCATGTTTTTAGTTACAATTATATTGTATATAGCCATTATTACTAATCCCCAAAACATTACCATTCCAAAGCTACTTATTGGTATCCATTTAATAAAACAAAATACTATTGATAATATACAAACTGGTATAATTTCTACAAAGAATTGTCCAATAGTTTTATTTCTATTTGATAATAACTTAATTGTAAGTATATAATTTAATATTAATGTTAAAACTACTGCATATATTCCTTCTATTGATAATGTTACATTTGCATATCTTATTGTTAACAATAAGATTGATACTAGTCCAACATATGAAATAGCTCCTAAAAATCCTTTTGATTTATATTTAACTATTAATATTATTAATGCTATTGTAATACAAGCTGCTATAACAATTTTTATTGTTAACAATGTATTTGATGTTATATCTGATAAAACATATTTGTTTTCATCTATTGTATAACTTATTGGCAATTTTCCTGTATCTAACAATGTAGCCATAGTTGTTGCTTTTTGTGCATATTCTTTAATTGTTGTTTTGTCTGTTGAAGCACTTCCTACTGTTAATTGTATTGTTCCATTTTTTATTGGCTCGTCAAAACTTGTGCTCATTATTTCTTGATCATCTATTTTCATTGTTATTTTTTTCTCTTGAGATGTTTGTTCTTCGTTTTGTTCGTTTGAATTCTCATCTGCATTATTTTCTTCTGTCTTAACGTATTTATTACTTATGTCTTCTAATTTTTTGGCTCCATCTTTGTCAAATTCTATATTTAAATATACTGATGTTCCACTTGTACTTGGATAATATACAACATTTGATAATTTTATATCGTCATTATTTAATAATACTTCTTTTGTTTCTGAATCTATTATTTCAAATTTTCCTACTGTATCTATATCACTTAATACAGAGTCTGTATTATCATCTTCTGAAATTTCGATTACAATATCTCCTGTCTCCTCATTAAGTTTTACAATGTAGTTTTCTACATTTAATTTTTTAAGTCTTTTTTCTATTATATCTCTTGCGTTTTTATAATTATTTTGATTTAAATTCTCTTGACTATTTACTGGCACTTCCTCTTTTTGATATCCATTTTTCTCTATTTCTTCGTCTGTTGCACTTTCTACTACATTTCCATCTTTGTCTTTTATTACTTCTTTTGTATTTGTATTTACTTTTAGCCTAACTACTCTTGAGCCATTAATGTCCATAGCATAAGAATAATCTTTAACTTTATTTTCCATTCTATTTTGAACTTGTCCATAAATACCAAAGAAGGCTATCATTGTAATTAATATGATTAATAATGTTATTGTTAATATTTTAATTTTTTTCATTTAAATCTTTCCTTTCTAATTATGACTACTATAATAATTTTGTATCATTTATTACTAATTCAAACCATATTTTTAAATATTTTGCTGCATATTTACTCATCATAGTTCTGTCCATAAATATTTCAAAATAATCAAGCACTGGACATATTTTGGTGTCTATTGTTAAATCTAATATTACTTTTCTGTTTTCAGCATCTAATATTAAACTTGAATTAGTTACAGCATAATTAACTCTATCATGTATATCAAATGTTGACATATTTGTATTTACTACTCTGTCTCTATGCGCATCTGATTTATCGGCTAATATTATTGCAGCTGATATTTCGTTTACTGCAGTTCCTGTTTTTTCATCATGATTTCCAATTGCCATTATTATTTCTGTTCTTTCCTCTACTGGCATTCCCATATCTTTTAAAATATTGTAAGCAAGAATCGCTCCGCTATGTGCATGGTCAACTCTATTAACACAGTTTCCTATATCGTGTAAATATCCTGCTATTTTAGCAAGTTCTACTGTCCTTTCTGGATATCCTAATTTTTCCAATATTTCTCCTGCTCTATTAGATACTATTGAAATATGTCTATGGCTATGTTCTGTATAGCCTAAACCGTCTAATTGTTTTTGTGCTCCTTTTATTAGAGCTTCAACTTCTTGGTTATTTTTTACATCTTGTAAAGTTATCATCTGTCTCCTCCTATCTATTTGCACTTTTAAATTTTATATTAAAATATTAAAAATATCAACTATTTTTGTAAAATTTCTATTTTTTATTTACTCCTATTATTCCACCTATTATTCCAAATATAATTCCTACTGCTATTAAAATTAAAGATTCAAAGTTTAGCCCAAATTGCCAATTTAATATACTTGAAATTAAATATATTATTAATAAGTATATTCCTCCAACTAAACCTCCATTTAATAAACCATTTTTCTTTATCTTATAATTTCCAATCGAACTTCCTATTAAAATGCTAATTGCAGTTATTAAAGATATTACTGTTGTCATTGTATTTTCGCTTATATTTGTAAATGTTAATACACATGAATATATAAGTAAAAGTATAATTGTACTAATAAATGAAATACCTACTCCTTTAAAAATATTTTTAATCATATTATTTTCCATATTTATTATCTCCAATCTTTTTTATTTAATTAATTTTATTAAATACTTTTTAATTTAGAACAAAAAATGACTAATAGATTTCTATTAATCATTTTAAATTTTTTATTTATTAAATTTTTTCACTTAATATTCTTGCCATTTTAACTCCTGAACATGACGCCATCATAAGTCCTGTTGTTAGTCCCCCACCATCTCCTATAGAATATAATCCTTCTATATTAGTCTGAAAGTTTTTATCTAGAACAATTTCATTGCTATAAAATTTTATTTCTGGTCCATATAATAAATTGTCTGGATTCGCAAAACCTTCAACTACTTTATCCATTTTTCTTATAAATTCTAATATGTTTGTCATTGTTCTATATCCTAATGCAAATGTTATATCTCCAGGAACTGCTGTTTTTAATGTTGGTACAACAGAATTATTATCCAACTCTTCTTGCCATGTTCTTTTTCCTCTATATATATCTCCTAATCTTTGTACAACAATATTACCATTTCCTAATTCATTTAAATTATTTGCTATATTTATTCCATATTCTATTGGTTTTTTAAATGGATAATTAAAATGATGTGATACTAATATTGCTAAATTTGTATTTGTACTTTTTTTATCTTTATATGAATGTCCATTTACTAATGTTAACCCATTATCATATACTTCTGTTGCGACAAAACCACTTGGATTTTGACAAAAAGTTCTTACTTTATCTTTAAATGGTTCTGGCCTTGCAATTACTTTTCCTTCATACATATATTTATTTATTTTTTCCATTATTTTATCTGGTAATTCATATCTTATTCCTATATCTACAGAACCTAAATTGGTTTTAATATTATATTTTTTACACATTTCGTCTAGCCATTTTGCCCCTTTTCTTCCTACTGCTGATATTACATTATTTGAATAAATTGCTTCTGTATTATTTGTTTCACTATTTGATTTTCTAATCTTTACACCTTTTATTTTATTATCTTCTATTATTAAGTCCTCTACTACTGTTTCAAATCTTAATTCTACTTTATTTTCTATATATTTCTCAATTTTATAATACAATTCATGTGCTTTTTCTGTTCCCAAATGTCTTATTGGTATATCTATTAAGTTCAAATTTTCCTTTTGTGCTTTTTCTTGTAATTTTTTTATTTCTTCCCTATTTTCTATTCCTTCTAATTTAGTATCAGCACCAAATTTTAAATATATATTATCTGTATATTTTAATAAATCTTTTATTTCTTGAAGTCCCATATATTTTTTTATATATGAGCCTCCATTTCCTCCTAAATATATGCTATCTTTGTCCTCATTGTATAATGATAAATGATATGATAATAATTTTCCATCAGAAAATGCTCCTGCTCCTGAAAAACCACTTGTAATATTACAAAATGGTTTGCATTTAACACATTTGTTAATTTTCTGAATTGGACATTTTCTATCTTCTACTCTTTTTCCTTGTTCAATTAAAAGTATATTTTTTGCTTTTTGTTTCTGAATTAATTCATATGCCAAAAATACTCCACTTGGTCCCATTCCTATTACTATTGCATCATACTGCTGTTTCATACAAATCACCAACTTTCTTTTTACTTCATTTAGAAGTATATCAAATAACATTATATGATGCAAGTATAAAAAAAATAATATAAAAACACCGAACATATTATTATTCGGTGTTTTTGCACGTCAGAAACCTTTTTAAAGGATTTTTATTTTATTGTTTTTTGCGGGGGATGGTTAACATCTTTCTGAGAGTACTATTTTGTACTTTACAATTCGAACCGGTATATCCAGTTCTTTTAACAAACTCAGCTGGTCTTTATTCAGTCTACTTGTAAAATACTTTTTTCCTTTTTTATTTGCATAGTGCAAATTTTTTATAAGTGGATCTGCTTCAGAAATTCTAGAAAACTTTCTTGTTCTCATTTCATAAAGCCAAGGGATTACTGGAAATCCCTGCTGCCGAATAAATTCGACCTATTCTGGCTTCAAAGACCAATACAATTCCGATTTTCTACCAGTATTAACATACTCCATAAATTTTTTCTTTGTTTTAGACATTTGCAGGTTGGCTTTTTTCATAAGTCCTCCTTATTCTGACATGCATAATAGGTTTACCTTTTTTTATTATAGCATTAATTGTCAAACTATGTCAACTATATTTAATATTCTTCCAGGTTAATTTTTATTTTTTCTTATCTAGCTAATTTATAGTATCTTTTTATATCACTTAATGTATGTTTTGAATTAAAAATATCTTTATTCCATTCTCTCTTATTTTTTTTACGATTTATTCTAATGAATATTCTCCATCTGAAAACTTTGAATGTATATGTAAATCATATTTGTTCATTTCATTTTTCCTTAAACAATAAAAGATATAAATACAGGTTCTTCCTTATTTATATCTTTTGTAATTAAATGTATTATCTTACTTTATCTCTGCAATTAATCTATTACCTATATCATCTAAATGATTATATAAATATCTACATAATTTTGTTCTGAATAGTGCAAATTCTAATAAAGTCTTCTTTGTATAATCATCATTAAATTGTTTATACCCAAATACACTTGCTATTAATTGTATTAAATAAAGATGTGCTGCATATTTTAAATCATAATTATTCAATTTTATATACTTCGTAAATTCTTTAAAATAATCTACAAGAGTGTCTATATTTAATTCTCCATCAACTGCTTCTTTATCAACATAGCTATATGATCTCATTATTTCCCAAACAATAGGCATAATTTTAGCGGTTTCAAAATCTATTACAGTTGTTCCATTCTCATCATTATAAATGAGTTGTTGTACGCTATAATCTCCATGTGTATTTTTTATTGTCATTTTATCAATAATGTTAAAATCAAAAGTTTCTAATAATTCTTCTGCAACATTAATTTTAAATTCTAAATCATCATAAAGTTGTTCTTTATATGGGTTATCTTCATTTAACTTAGATTGTAAATCTTTCATTTTTACAATCCCGCTTTCTATTGACTCTTTTGAAAAACTCTTCTTAAATATTCCATCTTCTTTTAATCCTTCATAGTTTTCAAATGCCTTTGTCATCTTTCCTAAAATTGTTGCACTTTCAATAGTCTTCTTATAATCTCCAGTATTATTTTCCATTGTGTATCCATCAATAAATTTTTGTAATACTAAAACTCTTTCATTATATATATAATAAAATTCTCCATTTTTGGTCTTTATATATTCTGGAACTTTTAATCCATTTTCTTTTAAATAATTTATAATATTAGTTTCTTTTATCACAGATTCCTTGCTTCTACCTTTACTAAATCTTTTTAAAATATATTTATTTTCTCCTGATGTTATTTTAAATATATCTGCTGTTCCTCTATTTATTTCGTTTATTGAATCTACTTCAATTCCATATTCTTCTTTTAATATTTGTTTTATTTCATTATCTAAAATTTTTGCATTACTCATTATCTTTCAACCTCCATATCCCTTTTTACTACATTAACTAACATCTCTATTGTTTCAATTGTCATGAAAGGATTCAATTCCACATCATATTTTAAACATAGTTATTTTTTTACTTTTAAATCAATTGATGCCTTCAATATTTTTCTATCTTTTTCTTTTTGAGCAAATCTCAATTCTCTAAACTTATACAAATCTATACCATATTTATTATACACATTTGCAGTATTACAAGAAACAATTTCATGTTGTTCCAATCCTAATTTTCTTACAGTATCAAAAATTACTTCTTCAGAATCATTCTCTATTTCTACATAAGTTGGAATTAATGGCCAAGAATCAATATCTACTTCAACTCCGTTTACATTATATGTAGAACGCTCTTTTTCTTGATAATTTCTAAACGAAAAGCCTAATTGTTCCAAAATGCAATTACCTTCTTCAATAGATGGTACTTCCATTTCTGTTTCCATAACCTTTTGAATATTACTTCCATTTTCTTCTTGAACCTTTGGATTAAGTATATGTTTTATTGTTATTGTTGTTCTACCATTAGTATTTCTTAATCTAACCCATTTATTTGGATTAATTCCAAGCTCTTTAATTATTTCAACAATAGACATGTCTGAAAAAGTTTCTAATAATTTATCATTACTTGTTTTTTTCAAAATTATTCCTAAAAGTTTTGATGATGTTTTCTCTTTAAGTTCTTCTTGTCTTTGATCTGTTGTTAAATTATCAACTTCTCTTAATATTCCTTCTAATTTACTTCTACATACCTCAAATTCATAAGGTTGTTTACACTGTTTTAATTGTAAAATACAATCATAAAATCTTGCATATATTGATGGCAAATCATACACATATATCTGTTGTAAACCTTCCTCTACTTTTTTTGCATTTATTTTTTCTAAAGTTTTTTCTAACTCTGCTTTATTTACATCTAATATTTTTACTTCTTTCTCTAACTTTCCCATAATAACTCCTTTTTTACATTTTTCCTTAACATTATAACACTTTTTTTCGTTATGTAAAGCAATATTTTGGTCGAATTATTTAATATAAGTAAATCTGATAAAAATATCGGAGGTACTTATACGAAAAGTAGAATTAAGAATCAATGAAGAATATAAATATAAAATTATAAAAAAATTAGTTGAAGCAAATAGAAATAAACGAAGAGCTGCCGTTACCCAAAAAAATCTATAAGGCAAATTGATAAAATAAAAGTTAAAGAATTTTTAGAAACACGCAAAACTATAAATTTACCTATTGATAAATTTATAGTTATCTTAAGAGATAGATATATCTTCTCTTCTAGAATTCATAAATAAACAAAAAAAATTTAGAGAATAACTTAAAAATGAAATCAGAACAGCTTTAATTAAGGTACTAAATGTACTGTAATAAAAGCTTTAGATGGGCAATTATTTGTTACTATAGATGAGTTTATATTTGCTTTAGCAAAAAATATCAAAGGTACAAGTAAAGTCAGAAAATTTTGATGAAATTGAAGAATCAAAAGAAAGAAAAATATACATTCCAAGAATGATACATCCATGGAAAGAAAAAGCATTCGAAGAATTTGTTAAAAAGCAGAAACACAGATTAGAAGATATCGCATAAAAATATCAGCACTAAATTTTTTGATTTTAGTGCTAATTATTAAAATTTTTTAAGACATTTCCCAAAATGATTGACAGCATTTTTTTATCCAATGTATTTAATATTCTTCCAGGTTAATTTTTATTTTTTCTTCTTCTGCATATAATTTTTCTACCTGAATTTTTGTTATTTGACTATCATCTTTAAAAGCCATTTTATTTAATGCGTCTAAAATTATTTTTACAATGTTATCTATATCTGGTTTTTTTGTTGGGCTTATTT
>CAKPKZ010000049.1 GCA_934167435.1 uncultured Clostridia bacterium
GACCCGGAACGGGCTCGAACCGTCGACCTCTAGCGTGACAGGCTAGCGTTCTAACCAACTGAACTACCGGGCCATAAAATTAAGTGGTGGTCGCTACAGGGCTCGAACCTGTGACCCCCTGCTTGTAAGGCAGATGCTCTCCCAGCTGAGCTAAGCGACCATTACTGTTTTGTCTTTCGACGTGATTTAGTATACTAGATTTTTAAAAAATTGTCAAGCATTTTATAAAAATTTTTTTAATTTTTTCATAAAATTTTAATTTTATCTATATTTATTACAAAAAAGTGAGGCATTTCGGGCATCTCCCTAATGTCTCACTTTTTATTAATACATTCCTTCCATTCCTGCTGGCATTCCACCTTCGTGTCCACCACATTTACATTCTTTTGATTCTGGAGCATCTGTAACTAAGCTTTCTGTAGTAAGTACCATTGATGCAATTGATGCTGCATTTTGAAGCGCACTTCTTGTAACTTTTGTTGGATCTACAATTCCTGTTTTCTTCATGTCTACATATTCTTCTTTTGCTGCATCAAATCCAATTCCAACTTCTGAATTTTTAACTTTTTCAAGTATAACTGCTGGTTCTAATCCTGCATTTATAGCAATTTGTTTTACAGGCTCTTCTAATGATTTTAGAACAATTTCAGCGCCTAATTTTTCTCCACCTTGTAAACTTTCAATTAATTTTTCTACATTAGGAATAACATTTACTAAAGCTGTTCCTCCACCTGCAACTATACCTTCTTCTACTGCTGCTTTTGTAGCAGAAAGTGCATCTTCTATTCTTAATTTTTTATCTTTCATCTCAACTTCTGTTGCTGCTCCTACTCCAATTACTGCAACTCCTCCTGCAATTTTAGCTAATCTTTCTTGTAATTGCTCTTTATCATATTCGCTTTGTGTTTCAGCTATTTGTGCTTTTATTTGTGCAACTCTATCTGCAATTTGTTGTTTATCTCCAGAACCATCTACAATAATTGTGTTTTCTTTTTGAACTTTAACTTGTTTTGCTTTTCCTAATTGTGCTATTGTTGTATCTTTTAACTCTAATCCTAAATCAGCTGTTATTACTTCTGCTCCTGTTAATGTAGCAATATCTTGAAGCATTGCTTTTCTTTTATCTCCAAATCCAGGTGCCTTTACAGCAACTACATTTAATACTCCTCTTAATTTATTTAAGATTAATGTAGATAATGCTTCACCTTCCATGTCATCACAAATAATTAGTAATTTACCAGATTCTTGCATTAAAGCTTCTAATAAAGGTAATATTTCTTGTATATTACTAATTTTTTTATCTGTTAATAAAATATATGGATTATCTAATACAGCTTCCATTTTTTCTGTATCTGTTACCATATATGGTGATAAATATCCTTTGTCAAATTGCATACCTTCTACAACATTTAATTCTGTATTTGAAGTTTTTGATTCCTCTATTGTAATAACTCCGTCTTTTGAAACTTTTTCCATTGCATCTGCTATTAATTTTCCCACTTCTTCATTATTTGCAGATATACTTGCAACTCTTGCTATATCGTCTTTTCCATTTACTGTTGAGCTAATTTCTTTTAATCCTTCTACTGCAGTATTTACAGCCTTGTCTATTCCTCTTTTTATTGCCATTGGATCTGCTCCAGCAGCTACATTTTTTACGCCCTCTTTTATCATACTTTGAGCTAAGACTGTTGCTGTTGTTGTTCCATCTCCTGCAACATCATTAGTTTTTGTAGAAACTTCTTTTACTAATCTTGCTCCCATATTTTCAAATTTATCTTCTAATTCTATTTCCTTTGCTATTGTTACACCATCATTTGTAATTAATGGAGCTCCAAAGCTTTTATCTAATACTACATTTCTTCCTTTTGGTCCTAATGTAACTTTTACTGTATTAGCTAATTTATTAACTCCTTCTAATAAAGATTTTCTTGCATCTTCTCCAAATTTAATAACTTTTGCCATTTAAAATCCATCCTTTCTTTTTTATAATTTAAATTTATTCAACAATTGCTAATATATCTTCTTGTTTTACAATTATGTATTCTTCACCTTGAAATTTTACTTCTGTTCCAGCATATTTGCTTACAATTACTTTATCTCCTTTTTTTACATTCATTTCTTCAATTTTTCCATCTACTTTTTTTCCAGGTCCTACCTCTATTACTTCTGCAACTTGTGGTTTTTCTTTTGCAGCTGAAGTTAATATTATCCCACTTTTTGTTGTGTCTTCGCCTTCTTTCATTTTTATTAATACTCTGTCACTTAATGGTTTTATCATTGTTAATTACCTCCTTATATTTTTATTTAGCAGTCCTTATTGTTGACTGCTAATAATTTATACCCAAAAACTAAAAATGTCAATAGTAAATTTATAAAATTCACCAAAAGTTCACAATCTATTTTATTCTTGTTAGTTAAAATATATAACTAAATTTTATAAAAAAAGACACAAGAGATACTATCCCTTATGTCTTTCACCTTTTTATGCTTCTTTTTGTCTTTCCACGTATTTTTTGTTTACAATATAACTACACTCCTTACATCCCATACACACTGTACAACATTTACATTTCGTACAAGTTTTGCATCTGTCACAACGAATACAGTTCAAACACAAAATACAGGCATAACATCTTGTGCATTTTTCGCAATTTTCACATTCAAAGCAAAATTCACACATAGAGCACCTGCTTAAGTCTGTACACCTTTCACAATTTGTGCACGCTTTTAAGCCTTTGCTTTTTTTGCATCCTTTACATTTTTCAGAAAACTTACATAACTTACATCCAAAGCAGTCAATGCAGTTTACACAAAAAATGCAATTCTTACATCCCTTACAACCAAAACAAAAAAAGCACGTTTGGTTATTGTTTTTTGCGTTAATTACAATATGTAATAAAACAATTGTTATTATTACAAATGCAATTATCAGTCCTACAATAAAAAAAAGATTTGTCATTTTGTATCCTCCTTTAATGTCGTTAAATCTTTTTTCTTTTTGGTACCTTCATTATACCATATTTTATATTATATATCAATTGTTAATTTTTTAGAACCTCTTTAGCAGCTTTTACTAATCCAATAAATAATGGAGCTGGTTTATTAGGCCTTGATTTTAACTCTGGATGAAATTGGCTTGCTATAAAATATGGATGATCTTCTATTTCCACCATTTCTACCAATTTTCCATCTGGAGAAGTCCCTGAACATATTAATCCTGCCTTTTCTAATCTTTCCTTATATTCATTATTGTATTCATATCTATGTCTATGTCTTTCTGATATTTCTTCTTTATTATATATTTTCTCTGCTAATGTTGATTTTTTTATTACACAAGGATATGCACCTAATCTCATTGTGCCACCTTTTCTTACAATTCCTTTTTGATCTTCCATAATATGTATTACTGGATTTGTAGTATCAATATCTAATTCTGAAGAATTTGCATCTGCTAGTCCTAATACATCTCTTGCAAATTCAACAACTGCCATTTGCATTCCTAAACATATTCCTAAAAATGGTATTTTATTTTCTCTAACATATTTTATTGTTTCTATTTTTCCTTCTATTCCTCTATTTCCAAATCCTCCTGGGACAACAACACCTTGTATATTATTTAATTTTTCTTGTACATTATTTGCATTTATAGTTTCTGAATCTATTAATTTAATTTCTACTTTTACCTGGTTTGCATATCCTGCATGATATAAACTTTCCATTACAGATATATAGGCATCCTCTAATTGTGCATATTTTCCTACTATTGCTATTGTAACTTTATTGTTTGCATCAATTTTTCTAATATCTTCTATCATTTTCTCCCATTTAGAATTGTCTGGAAGATACTTATCAAGTTTTAAATGATTGCATACCTCTCTTGCAAGACCTTCTTCTTCTAACATAAGAGGAACTGCATATAAACAATCTGCTGTTTTATTTTGAATAACGCTTGTTTTTCTTACATTGCAAAATAAAGATAGCTTTTCTCTTATGTTGTCTGGTATTTCTTGCTCTGTTCTACATACTAATATGTTTGGCTTTATTCCAAAACTTTGTAACTCTTTTACAGAATGTTGTGTAGGTTTAGATTTTATTTCATTTGAGCCAAATATATATGGTAATAGTGTAACATGAATATATAAAACATCTTCTGGATTCTTTTCTAGTCCAACTTGTCTAATTGCTTCTATTATTGACAAGCCTTCTATATCTCCAACAGTTCCTCCAACTTCTGTTATTACAATATCTGTATTTTTAAATCCATATATTTTTTCTTTTATTTCATTTGTAATATGTGGAATTACTTGTACTGTTTTTCCAAGATATTCTCCTTTTCTTTCTTTTTCTATTACACTTGAGTATATTTTTCCCATTGTTACACTAGAATTTTTTGTTAAATTCTCGTCTATAAATCTTTCATAATGACCTAAGTCTAAATCGGTTTCTGCACCGTCGTCTGTTACAAACACTTCTCCATGTTCATATGGATTCATTGTTCCTGGATCTACATTTATATATGGGTCAAATTTTTGTATTGTTACTTTATATCCTCTATTCTTTAGTAATCTTCCGAAGTGATGCTGCTGTTATTCCTTTTCCTAATCCTGATACTACTCCTCCTGTTACAAATATATACTTTGTATTCATTTTATCATATCCTCCTTGTAAAATAAAAAAAAGATTAAAAAACAAATTCCTCAAAATAGGGTTTTTTTTAATCTTATTTTATTTTAACAAATTTTTTTATTTTTTACAATAGTAATATATATTTTTTTATTATTTATTGGTATAATATAAAAAAATATAAGGAGGTTTTTTTATGCCAACACCACACAATAAAGCAAAAATAGGAGATATAGCAAATGTTTTAATAATGCCTGGCGATCCATTGCGTGCAAAATATATTGCCGAAAATTTTTTAGATAATTTTACACTAGTAAATGATGTGCGTGGAATGTTTGCTTATACTGGTTATTATAAAGGTAAAAAAATATCTGTTATGGCTTCTGGTATGGGAATTCCAAGTATGGGAATTTACTCTTACGAATTATTTCATTTTTATAATGTAGATTATATTATTAGAATTGGAACTTGTGGGGCTTTTATTAAAGATTTGAATTTATTGGATATTATTTTAGTTAATAATTCTTATTCTGAAAGTAATTATGCTTTAAGCCTTGATAATAAAAAGATTCATTTAGAAAGTTCTAGCACCACATTAAATACTATTATAAAAAATGTAGCTGCAAAAGAAAATATAAATTTCTTTGAAGGTACAACTTTATGCAACGAATGTTTTGATCCATATATTCCAGATATTAAAACTATGCTTTCTAGAATTCCTAAAGATATAACTATTTGTGGTTGTGAAATGGAAGCTTTTTCCTTGTTTTACAATGCTAAAAGAGAAGGAAAACACGCAGCTTGTTTGTTAAATGTTGTAGATACTTTAATAGACAAAAAAGGTCTTTCTAGTGAAGAAAGACAAAATGGATTAAATACTATGATAAAGCTTGCTTTAGATTCAAGTTTAGAAATATAAAAAAATAAAAAGGTATTCCCTTTTTATTTTTTTATTGCTAATATTTTATATTTCATAACTCCTGCTGGTGCTTTAACTTCTACAGTTTGGTTTTTCTTAGCACCTAATAAAGCTGCACCAAGTGGTGATTCGTTAGATATTTTGTTTTCTGCTAAATTTACTTCTGTAGTTCCTACTATTGTATATTCTATTTTTTCGTCAAATTCTACATCTAATACTTTTACCAAATTTCCTATTTGTACTGTTTCTGTATCTATTTCACTTTCGTCAATGATTTTAGCATGTCTTAATTTATTTTCTAGTTCTACTATTTTTACTTCGTTTTCTGCTTGTGCTGTTTTAGCTTCATCATATTCAGAATTTTCTGATAAATCTCCAAATCCTAATGCTACTTTTATTCTGTCTGCAATTTCAGCTCTTTTTTCTGTTTTTAAATAATTTAATTCTTTTTCTAATTTATCATGACCTTCTTGAGTAAGTATTACTTCTTTTTCTTCCATGTTTATTCTCCTTCCGTTCTTATTGTTCGTTTTTAAAGTTCTTTTCTATATTACGGCAGAAATTTTATTTTGTCAAGTAAATTTAAAAAATATTTACTTATTTCATTATTTCTTTTATGCCTTTCATGTAGTCTATTCCTGAAAATACTGTTGCTATTGTTTGAGTTATCATTAATATTGTAACTAATAAATTTAAAATAAAATCAAATCCATGTAAATTACCACTAAAACATGCTCCAAATGGATTTAAGTCTACTAGCGCTAATATTAATGCTATCATTTGTGTAACTGTTTTTAATTTTCCCCATATTGAGGCAGCAATTACTTTTCCACCTTTTTCTACTGCAACTAATCTATACCCAGATACTAAAAATTCCCTTGCAAGTACAATTATTGGTATCCAAGCTGGAAGTCTTGACATTTCTACTAACATTACCATTGCAGCTAACACTAATATTTTATCTGCTAATGGATCTAAAAATTTTCCAAATGTAGTAACTTGATTTCTAGTTCTTGCAATATATCCATCTAATTTATCTGTTATTGATGCTAAAATAAATACAAAATCTATTATTAAATAGGTATATGGTATGCCGAAAACTTCTCCTTTTATATTAAAGAATGGAACTATTACCATTAATGGCACCAATAATACTCTAAATATTGTTAATTTATTTGCTAAATTCATTTTATCTTTCCCTTCTTAAACTACTTAAGTAACTCTATTGCTTTTTGCAACTGTGTATCTTGATTTCTTTCTACTTGTAAAACATTCTTTACTGTATCTGGTAAATTAACTGTTTCATCTGGTTCAATACCAACTTTATTAATTTTGTTTCTATTAGGTGTTTGATATTCTTCAGATGTTATTTTCATTCCACTTCCATCTGCTAATGTAAAGAATTCTTGTATTACGCCTTTCCCATAAGTTTTTGTTCCTACAATTTTAGCTTTTCCTAAGTCCTTTAAAGCTCCCGCTAATATTTCTGAAGAACTTGCTGTGTTTTCATTAACTAATATAACAATTGGCATATTAATTACTGGTTGGTTTTTAGATTTTTCCACTTTTTCTTTGTTATTTTTGTCTACTGTATACAATAAAACAGAGTCTTTATCAGTTATATAATCTGCAATACTTAATGCTTCTTTAACTATTCCTCCACCATTATTTCTTAAATCTATAATTAGGCTTTTTATATTTTGCTTTTGCAATTCTTCAAATTTTGATTTAAAGTCGTTTGATGTTTCTTCGTCAAATGATGGAATTTCAATATATCCAATTTGATTTTCTAGAACTTCTCCTTCTACTTGATTAATTTTTATTGTTTTTCTTTTTATTTCAAAATTTAATATTTCTGTTCCTCTTATAATTTCTAATTTTACGCTTGTTCCTTCTTCACCTTTTATTTTGCTAGATACTGTTGTTAAATCCTCTGCTGTATATTCAGTTCCATCTACTGACTTTATTAAGTCCCCTGGTTGTATACCCGCTTCTTGTGCTGGACTATTTTTTATTGGAGATATAACTTCAATCATATTTTTATTTGTATTCTTAGACATATAAATTCCAATTCCTACAAAATTCCCCATTAAATCATTTTTATATTCCTCCATATCTTCTTTAGATATGTATTCTGTATATGGATCTTCTAATCCTGCTATATAACCTTTTATTGCCCCTTGTGTTAATTTTTCTTCATTAACCTCCCCTAAATAGTACTTATCAATTATTGTTCTAAATTTAGTTAACTGTGAATTTATATCTTCATTATTACTATTTTGGGTATTTAATAACGCAATTTTTCCATTATCTGTTGTTGTAAAATATCCATATAATGTTATTGTTGTTATAATAAATGTTAAAAATGCTGTTAATATTACTAGCATTACTACTTTATAGGTTTTTATACCTCTTTTTTCTTCCATGCTATACTCTCCAATCTTAACTATCAAATAGGCGGATTAACTCCGCCTTTTATTTTTATTAATTTACATATAATTTCTTGGATCTACTCTACATGTATTATAGTTATAAGGTGCAACTCTTACTTCAAAGTGTAAATGCGGTCCAAATGAATGTCCACTATTTCCAGAAGACATTATTTGTTGTCCCCTAGAAACTGTTTGCCCTGGCGATACTAAAATAGACCCACTTGTACCATGTGCATACCAAGTTTGTAGTCCGTTTGCATGTTGCAATACTACATATGTTCCATAACTTGATGTTAAATTTGCTGTTTTTATAACAACTCCTGTTGCTGCTGCATATATTGGTGTTCCTACTGGTATTCCATAGTCCAATGCTCCATGATAACTACCATTTGAATAATACATTGTAGCTGTTATACTTCCTGATTTTACTGGTCTTTGTAAAGTACCATTTCCTCCTCCTGTATAATTTCCACCAGAAGAATTTGTGTTATTGTTATTGTTGCTGTTATTATTTTTATTATTATTTAAAGCTGCAATTTGTTTTGCATATTCTTCTTGTGCTTTTTTTATATCTTTTGCAATTTGAACATTGGCAGATTTTAATTCATCTATTTCTGCTTGTATTTCTTTTTCATCTTTTGATAATTTTTCTACACTAGCTGCTTTTTCTTTTTTAGATTGTTGTAATTGTGTAGAAACTTTTTCTTTTTCTGTTTTGGTTGTAGTTACAGATTTTTTATTTGTTTCTAAAGATTCTTTTGTTTTTTGAATTTCTTCTTTTTCTTTTTGGATTTTTTCTAACAATTCTGCGTCATATGTTGCAAGTTCTGAAACAAGATAATAATTAGATATTAAGTCTGTTAAATTTTCAGAAGATAACATTACATCTAAATACGATGTATCACCTGCCTCATATGCTGCTACTAACCTTTCTTGTAGTAATTTTTCATTTTGATTATAACTTGCTTCTTTTTCTTTTATTTCTTTTTCAGCACTTGATATTTTGGTATTTAAATCTGTTATTTTATTTTCAAGCTCTTCTATTTGGTTTTCATATGTATCTATTTTTGAGCTTATTGCTTCTACTTGTTTTACTGCTTCTGATTTTTGTGCTTGCACTTCTTTTAAGTTAGACTGTGCTTCTTCTTGTTTTTTCTCATTTTGCTTCTTTTCGCTTTCTAAGGTTGATGTATTTGCCCCGTTTGCTGCTAATATTATATTAGTATTCAATATTAATATTAGTATTACAAATATTGATACAATTTTTAGAATATTTTTATTCATGAGTTTCCTCCTCTAATTTTCTATGGTAGTATTATTTGTTATTTCATTTGTATTGTTGCTATTTTCATCTGTGTTTTTTTCTTCTGTTCCAGGAATAACTCCACTTGTTATATATGGCATTGGGTTTGTCGTTACTCCATTAATTCTAACTTCAAAATGTGCATGTGCACCCGTTGAATATCCTGTTGAGCCAACCTTTAAAATTACGTCTCCTCTTTTTACTGTTTGTCCAACACTAGCTACTATTTCTGAGCCATGTGCATATAATGTTGATATTCCTCCACCATGATCAATTATAACCATATTTCCATATGCACTATTAAAGCCTGCTTTAACAACAATTCCATCATTTGCTGCAACAAAATTAGCTCCCATTGGTGCACCAACGTCTACACCTGTATGTAATTTATATACCCCTGTTATTGGATGTGTTCTCATTCCATATTGAGATGTTATTCTTGTATAACCTGGCACTGGCCATGCTAACTCTCCTCCAATATATTGAGCACTAATACCTTCTGTTTGTGCTAATGCTAAAATTTCTGCATTAATTTGTTCAAATCTTTGTGTGTATTCATCTATTTTGGCTTGTACATCTTTTTCTTGTTCAGACAACTTTGAAACATAACTTTGTCTTAATATTTTTGTATTTTGTAAAACTGTTGAAGTTACTAATTGGTTCTTTTTTATGTCTGCTAATTCTTTTTTTTGCTTATCCAATTTTTCTTGTGTTAATTCAATTTCTGTTTTTCTTGTTTTCATATCTTCTAGTATTTCTGTATCATATGTTGCAAGTTCTGTTACTAAAAAATAATTTGATAAAAAATCTGATATATTTCTTGAACTTAATATAACATCTAAATATTGTGTATCTCCTGATTCATATATTAATACAAGTCTTTCTTCTAACATTCCTTTTTGCTTTTCGTAGTTTTCTTTTGCTATTTTTAGCATTCCTTCAATTTCTTGAACAGAAGAATTTAATTGACTAATTTTTTTGTTTGTTTGCTCTAGTTCTGCTTCTGAATTTTGTATTTTTTCATCTAGCTTTTGAACTTGCTGTAAATTAGCAGACAATTCTTCCTGAACCTCTGTTAATTCGTTGTTAGCATTATTTAGTTGATTTTGAACTTCTTGATGTTCTGTTTGCAAATCTGACATTGTATTTTCTGCATATGTAAATAAACAAAAATTACAAATAATTATTGCCAAAACGATACATAAAAATTTTTTACGCATGTTTTCTCCTTTATACTTTTAAATATTTTCTCATAGAAATCATACTTCCTATTACACCAATTCCTATTCCAAGTAACATATATAC
>CAKPKZ010000050.1 GCA_934167435.1 uncultured Clostridia bacterium
ACACCATTCTTCAATGGATATAGACCACAATTCTACTTCAGAACAACAGACGTTACAGGTGTTATCGAATTACCTGCTGGAACAGAAATGGTAATGCCAGGAGATAACATCACAATGGAAATCGAACTTATTACACCAATCGCTATCGAAAAAGGATTAAGATTCGCTATTCGTGAAGGTGGTAGAACAGTAGGTTCAGGTGTTGTTGCTGACATTATTGAATAATATAAAATATTAAAAGGCAGGGATTTATTCCTGTCTTTTAACATGTGGTCAGAAAAATTTAAAATTGGAAAAAACTATTGATTTTTTACAAAAATAATACTAAAATAGATATATTATAAATAAAATGTAAAAGGCATATAAATAGGAGGAACTAAAATGAAAATACTTTTAGATGCAATGGGTGGAGATAATGCACCAGATGCCAATATAAAAGGAGCAATTAATGCAATTAATAAAGTAAATGCTGAAGTTATATTAATTGGAAAAGAAGAAGTATTAAGAAATAGAATTAAAGAAATATATAACAAGGAATTAGAAGACATAACAGATAAAATAAAAATAAAAAATGCAACTGAAACAATAGAAATGGAAGACACACCAACACTTGCAATAAAACATAAAAAAGATTCATCAATGGTAGTAGGGTTTAAAATGTTAAAAGAAGGTCAAGGGGACGTGTTTATATCAGCAGGAAATTCAGGAGCATTATTAACAGGTGCAACATTATTAGTTGGTAGAATAAAAGGAATAGATAGACCAGCATTAGCAGGAATATTACCTGCATATAAAAGTAGATTACTTCTAATAGATTCAGGAGCAAACACAAATTGCAAACCAATAAACTTATTACAATTTGCCCAAATGTCCACAATATATCTACGTACAACTTTCGGAATAGAAAAGCCAGCAATTGGATTGTTAAATATTGGAACAGAAGAAACAAAAGGAAATGAATTAGTAAAAGAAACATATAAGTTATTAAAAGAAAAATCAGAAGAATTAGATATTAATTTTGTAGGAAATGTTGAAGGTAGAGATGCCTTTTCAGGAAAAATAGATGCAATAGTTTCAGATGGATTTACAGGAAATGTATTCCTAAAAGCAGTAGAAGGACTAGGAAAATTTGTAAAAAAATCACTAACTGAAAGTTTAACTAAAAATATATTTGCTAAAATAGCATCAATACCAGCGCTTCCTGGAATAAAAAGATTTACAAAAACAGTTGATTACAAAACATATGGTGGAGCATTATTTCTTGGAGTAAAAAAACCTGTTGTAAAAGCCCATGGAAGCAGTGATGAAAGACTATTTGAATATACAATATTACAAGCTGAAAAATTTGTAGAAAACAAAGCAGTAGATAAAATGATAGAAGAATTTGAACATTCAGTACAAAAATAAAAATTAATTACAAATATACTTGACAAATAATAAAACATATAATATAAATTATTTATATAATAAATAGTAAAAATCAAATGAATAAATCATTTGCAAACTCGAGGGGAGGTGAACTCGAAAAATGAGTTCAGAAGAAATTTTTGAAAAAGTAAAAGGAATAATCGTTGAACAATTAGGTGTTACAGAAGCAACAGTAACAATGGAAGCATCATTTATCGATGATTTAGGAGCTGATTCTTTAGATATAGTTGAATTAATAATGGCATTAGAAGAAGAATTTGACATAGAAATACCAGACGCAGATGCTGAAAAAGTTGTAACAGTAGGTGACGTTGTAGATTACATAAAAGAAAATGTTTAAAAAAAAAGAGCATATGCTCTTTTTAATTTTTTAAAATAATAGAATAATAATTATGAAGAAACATAGAAAAATAATCAGAAATGTTTCTTTTATTTATGTCTGAATCAGATAAAATATTGCAACTATAAATAATATCATTTCCATTTTTTATATTAATACATCCAACAACATCATTTTTAAATACAGGAGCAACCAAATTATTATTAACATATACATCTGTAGAAATGTTTTTTATATCAGTATTCAAAATAGCAATATTATTATATTTTAAAGTATCTAATTTTAAATCAATATTTTTAAAAGTCGCTTTTACTATATTTATTTTATTATAATTATCTTTTTTCCAATTATCAAAATCTACATTTAATATATTTGAAATATTAACATTAGAATAATTTGCAAAAACATATTCTATTAATTTAATACTATCTTTTGTTCTAAAACTTTTTGTGTCGGCTCCCAGCACTACACAAATAATATCTAAATTTTCTCTTTTGCATGCAGTAACTAAACATCTATTGGCACCATTTGTAAATCCGGTTTTTATTCCATAAACACCATTTAAAACTCCTAATAATTCGTTTGTGTTGTGTAAAGATTTTGAATAGTCATTAATTGTTATAGAGGTATACTTAGTATTAACTATCTTAGCAAAGGTTTCGTTTTTTAATGCATAATTACTTAACAAAGCAAGTTCATATGCAGTTGTATAATGCTCATCTTTATCTAACCCATGTGGAGTTACAAAATGTGTATTTAATAAACCTAAATCATTAGCCTTAGAATTCATTAAAACAGCAAATTCTTCAACGCTTCCACCAACATGTTCTGCTAGGGCAACAGCAGCATCATTTCCAGAACATAACATTAGACCATACAATAAATTGTTTACAGTAATTTGATCATTTGTTTTTAACCCTAATCTAGATCCACCTGTTCCAGCAGCCTTTTTTGAAATAGTAACAACATCATCTAAATTAGCATTTTCTATTACAACTAAAGCAGTCATAATTTTGGTTGTTGATGCCATTTTTCTTTTTTCTTTTTCATTTTTTCCATATAAAATAGTATTTGAACTTCTATCAATAACAACAGCAGCTCTAGAGTTAATATCAGGTATATCGTTAACGTTAGAAGATGTCTCCGATATTTTTTCATAGATATTAGTGTCATCTACAATATAGTCAATATCATCACAATAAACAATATAAGGAAAAATAAAAGAAAAAATCATTACTACAATAATACATAATGATAATTTTAAATATTTAAACATGAAATCACCTATAAATATATATTAAAAAATTTAGATATATATTACACATAAAAATCTTAATATATTGATTTTAAAACTAAAATATAATATAATTATTACAGGATAAATATAAGGAGAAGGAATAAGTGAATATTAAAAAAATATTATTCATAATAAGTATATTAATAGTAAATTTAATAATAGCTAATATATCATTTGCTTCTTATGATACTCCAATATATTTAGGTGTTACAGAATTAAAAACAGAAACTGTGCCAAACATAGGATATGCTATAGAAACACCTAATTCTAGTAAAAAGCTAGAAAAAATATGGAATATTGTGAAATATACACAAGAAGACTCTAATGACCCAACAGAAGCAAATTTTTATAGTGCAAAAACAGGAATAGGTTTTTCAAACACACATAAAATTGCAAGTTACGATAAAAAATTTAATTTAAAAACAGAAAAAGACAAAATAAAAGACCAAAATCAAATACTTGCTAATTTAGTTAATAGTAAACAATATAATAATTTATTAGCATTAATAGATATAATGTATATACCAGAAGAACCAAATCAAGAAGAAAAAGACAAGTTTTTAGAAAAAGCTAATATAAATAAAAACGACTGGGATGTTGAATTAACAAATGACGATATAGAAGCAATACAACAAGCAGCAATATGGTATTTTACAAATTACGATAATGAAGCGGAACTTAATAAATATGAAGCCTCAAAATGGCTTTATTACACAAGTAATGGAAACATATACAAAAACTTAAGTGAATACGCCGCAAATGGGGAACAAAACGAAGGAGAACAAAGGCAAAAACAAGCAGAAATATTATATAAATATTTAATAGATACAGCAAATTCTAATGCAATTAATTATGAAAATGAAATTGAAATAGAAGAACCTATAACAATAAATACAAAAATACTAAATTCACAAACTACACAGGACTACTACATATTAGGCCCACTAAATATAAAACAAAACAACAACTTAACATATAGCATAAATATAACTATAAAAAATCAAGATGATATCGATATATCTAATAAAATGAAATTATTAGATAGCAATAAAAACGAAACTGAAAAGAAAATAGAAGAATTAGTAGGAGAAAATTTTTATATTAAAATACCAAAAGAGCAAACAAAAACAATTAATTTAGAAATAAATGCAACATACAAAATAACAAATGCAATTATATATGCATCAAGTACAAACAACCAAGAGCAACCAGTAATATTTATAGAAAATGAGAATAAACCCATAAGCGTACAATTAAGTGTAACACCAGAACAAAAATCATTTGACTTAGCATTAAGGCAATATATAACAAAAATAAACCAAACACAATTAGTAAATACACGTGTACCAAATGTTAATATAGAAACTTTAAAATCAGAAACTACTGCATCATATAAACACAGAAAAGATCCTGTAGTTGTAGAAAAAGGAGATATAGTAACATATAAATTAACAATATATAATGAAGGACAAAAAGAAGGTAGAGCAAGCAAAATAATAAATCAGCTGCCAGAAGGGCTTAAATTTAGCAAGGTAGTAAGTGGGGACTTTACCAAGGTAAATTATGATGAGGAAAATAATAGAGTAGAGCTAATAAAGAGTAGTAACAACAATTTAAAAGGATACAATGTAAACAACACAAAATTAGAATCTGAAACAATAGAAATAGAATGCGAAGTAATTGCTAACGAAGATGAAGAAAAAGAAAAATTATTAACTAATATCGCATGGATATCAGAAGAAATTGATGCAGAAGATAATAAAATAATAACTAATCAGACCAATCAAGACAGAGATTCTGAGCCACAAACATGCTTAAATGCTAAAAAAAATAATATGACAAATTATAAAGGAGTAAGAAATAAAGAAGACTTAACAGATTCAGAATATTACTATAAAGGGCAACAAGATGACGATGACTTTGAAAAATTAATAATAATTCCAAAAAGGTTTGACTTAAAATTAATAAATCGTGTAGTAGAAGTTAATGGTGAGCCAATAGAAGAAAGAATAAAAAAAGTTGATGCAAGTAAAATAAATACGCTAAACCAAGAAGGAAAAACAATAACAACAGGAGATTATACTGTTAATAAAAATCCAGTATCTGTAAAAAAAGGTGATATAATTAAATATACTTTCAGAATATATAACGAAGGAAATGCAGACGGATATGCTTCTGAAATTAAAGAAAGTATACCAGAAGGTTTAGAATTTTTATACACAGAAGATTTAGCAAACAGTACTTCTTTGTCTGAAATAGAGAAAAAAGCCATAGAATATAACAATTCTATGTTATGGCAAATTTCAAATACAGATGAAAATATGAAAATATCTGAGGTATCAACCCAATATCTATCTAAAGAAAGTGAGATAGAATCAAATGCAAATTTAATAAAAGCATTTGGCACTAATGATGGAACTAAAACCGAGAATAATATATCATATAAAGAAGTATCTATAATGTTAAAGGTTATATCAGATGATGTAACAGGAACTGTTATACAAAATGAAGCATGTATTTCTAAAAATTCAGATAAAAATGGACAAGACATAAAAGACAGAGATTCAGATCCACAACAATGGATAAAATATGAAGACGACGAAGATTATGACAGTGTAAAACTACAATCATATGATTTAGCATTAAGAGAATTTGTTATTGCAGTAAGCAAAAATGAAGATATAAGCGAGGCAGATTATTTAAAAAATGCAAATGGTAGTTATAAAAGAGCACCACAAGTAGACACTTCTAAACTAAACACAGAAGATGAAAACAAAAAAATGATTACAACTGCAACATATAACCAAACAAAAACACCAGTATCTGTTATGAAAGAAGATATTGTTGTATATATGCTAAGAGTATACAACGAAGGTGAAATAGATGCATATGCAAGCGAAGTAACTGTTCATTTACCACAATATTTAGAATTTATAGACAATAAGTTTAATAAAAAATATAATTGGCAAATATTAGAAGATGGCAAAACTGTAAAATCAAACTATTTAACAAATTCTAAGATCCCAAAAGCAGTAAAAAATGAACAAGAAACAATGGTGCTAAGTTATAAAGATGTACCTATAATGTGCAAAGTAAGTTCTAAAGCCAAAACAGATGAAGTAATAACAAACATAGCAGAAATATCTGATTATAAAGACGAGAATAAGAAAGACATAAATGACAGAGATTCTCAAAAATCAAATATAGAATTACCAAAACAAAGTGATTTGCCAAATTATAAAGATAATGAAAATGGAACATATATAAAAGGCAATCAAGACGATGATGACTTTGAAAAAGTAGTTATAAAGAAATTTGACTTAGCAATAAAAACATTTATAACACAAATAAATAATAACGAAATATCAAATAGAACAAATATTACGAATAAAAGTCAAAATCCAATAAGTGTGCTAACAAATGACACAGTAACATATACAATAAGACTGTATAACGAAGGTAAAGTAAATGGTTATGCTTCTAAAGTAACTAGTGATATACCAAAAGGATTGGAATTTATACAAGATGATGATATTAATAAAACATATAAATGGAAAATGATAGACACAGAAGGTAAAGAGACTAACAATATAAATAATGCTGTTAAAATTACAACTGATTATGCGTCAAAAGAACAAGGGGAGACAAGAGCAAAAGAATCAAATAAGTTTAATAAAAATGACGCTATATTAAAAGCAGCAGATTCCAACAATGAAATTATACAGCCAGACTCTGATTATATAGATTTAAAGCTAAACTTTAAAGTTACAAACACAGATGCAGAAAATAATATAGTAATAACTTCTTCACAAATTGTAGAAACGCAAGATGAAAATGGAAATAAAATAGAAGATGACAACAAAGAAAACAACAACGAAGATAAAGAATATGCAAAAATAATATATTTTCATCTAAACGTAAAAAACAGTTTAGCACAAACAATATTTGTAGAAAATGGAAAAGAAAATATAACTAATATAGAAGACCAGTCAGATAGTAATAATAAAAAAGCAGAGAAAGTAGAATTAGACAGCAATAAATTAGAAAATACAACAGTTAAATTTAAGTATTCTATAAGAGTAACAAATGAAGGAGACATACCTGGATATGCAACAGAAATAATAGATTATATACCAGAAGGACTAAAATTTGTAAAAGAAGATAATACTGGTTGGGAAGAAAAAGAAAATAATACAATAATAACAACAACACTAAAAAATAAATTATTGCAACCAGGAGAATATAAAGATATAGACATAACATTAACTTGGATAAATGGAAAAGAAAATATAGGGTTAAAAACTAATACAGTAGAAATATCAGAATATAAAAATAATCAAAATGTAAAAGATACAAGTTCAAACTCAAATAATACAAACCAAACTGAAAATACTAATGAGTCACAAGTATTAATTACACTTTCTACAAATAGAATAAAAATTTATATTATTATAGGATTTATAGCAATAATAATAGTTTCTATAGTAATAATAATAGTAAAAAAATATATGTTAAAAAATTAGGGAGGGCTCCCTAATTTTTTTTAAAATTCATTTACATTTGAAATTGCTTATGATATAATTTTTTATAGTAAAACAAAAGAGGTGTATATATGAATCAAATATTATCAGTAGAAATGGATAATAAAAAAGGAAATAATAAAGGACCAGCTAATATAAAATCAGTAGTAAAATTCTTTGCTATAGCACTAATTATATTTGCAATATTTTTATTAATTATGGGTATATATACAATTTATAAAAATAATTCAAATGGCAAAGGGGAAAAAAGTGGACCTCAAATTTCATTAGAAAATAAAACTGAAAATATTTTAATATTAAAAATAAACCATAATAAAGCAATAAAGAAAATAACTTACTGCTGGAATGATGAAGAAAAACAAGAAATTGAAGGAAACAACAAAAAATATATAGAAGAGCAAATAGAAATACCATCTGGAACAAATACATTAACTGTAACAGCAACAGATAGTAACAATCAAACCACAACATCTAAAAAACAATTTGAATTAGGAAGTACAGACATAAAAGTAGAATCATCAGGAGCAAATGTAAAAATAAAAATAAACTCTAAAAAAACAATTTCATATGTAACATATAGATGGGATGAAGAACAAGAAAATAAAATAGATGTAAACGATAACAAATTTGAAAAAGAAATAGAAACAATAAAAGGTACACATAAATTAACTGTTATAGCAGTAGATAATGAAAACGAAACAGAAAAATTAACAAAAACAATAAAAGGAGTTACAAAACCAAAAATAGCAGTAACACTAGAAGGTGACAAATACTATGTAATTAAAGTAACTGATGAAGAAGCATTATCTAAAATAGAATTTATAAGTGAAGGTGAAGAAACTATAACAGAAGAAACAACAGATAAAGAATTCGAATATAAAATTCCACTAAAAAAAGGAAGCGAAAATAATTTAACAATAAACGCTTATAATTCTAATAATATAGAAGCAAAGAAAAAAGTAAAATGTAAAATAGAACAATAATAGTTGTAAAGCTAAAGTTAATGTGGTAAAATATGTAATAATAGAGCATATCTAGTTTGATATGCTCTATATTAATGTGGTAATAGAGAAATAATATAGAAATGAGGTAATTATGGAAAATGTATATTTTAGTACATTAGCATATTTAGTTGTTTATTCTTTTTTAGGTTGGGTTTTAGAAACAATTTTCAGGTCAATATGCGAAAAGAAAATAATCAACACAGGTTTTTTATATGGACCATTTTGCCCAATATATGGTGTTGGAGCAATAATTATGCTTTTTGGACTTAATAATTTTAAAGGAAAGTATCTATTAGTTTTTTTAATATCATTTATAGTACTAACATTATGGGAATATTTAGTAGGTTGGCTTTTAGAAAAGGTATTTAAAACTAAGTATTGGGATTATTCATACCACAAATTTAACTTTAAAGGAAGAATATGTTTAACAAATTCTATGTTTTGGGGAATTTTAGGTGTATTATTTATAAATGTTATACACCCAATTGTTCAAAATCTAATGTTAAAAATAAATATAGTTTGGTTAAAATACATAATATATGCATTAACTTGTATAATAACAATTGATTTTATAATTAGTGTTATAAAATTAAATAATATTAAATCGGCATTAGAAAAAGTAGAAAGTATAAATAAAGAAATAAAAGAAAAATTAAAAGAGATAAAAGAACTTGGTAAAGGACCAGATAAAGAAAAAATAAAAGAAAATATACAGTCAGTTGTTGACAATTTAAAAAGAAAAAGAAACATGATAATAAGAAGACTATATAGGCATGTATATAGACTAAAAAAAGCATTTCCGGCAATTAATACAAAAGAAATAACAGAAATATTAAATAAAAAAATAGAATTTAAAAAAACAAATAATAAAAAATAAAAAAACTATTGAAATTACAAATTCATTTTGTATATAATATAAAAAAACAAAAAAGGAGAAAAAAATGCCACAAGAAATATATATAATTGACGATGATGACGATTCAATAATAATATTTAAAGAGCTATTTAAAAAAGATAAAAATTTTAAATTTAAAAGTATAAAATCAGAACAAATAGATGTAGCATTAAAAAATATACCATCAATAATAATTATAAACGAAGATGCTATTGATAGAAATGTTGTTGAATTATGTAGGCAAATAAGACAAGACGAAGACAACAAAATTACACCAGTAATAGTTGTATCTTCTAACGCAGAAAGACAACATAGAATTAGCATTTTAGAACAATCAATAGAATATTACATAAAAAAACCTGTAGATGAACAATATTTATATTTTACAATAAAAAATTTAAGTAGATTGTTAAATATAAACAGAAGAATAAGTCCACTAACAGGTCTTCCAGGAAACGTACAAATTCATGCTGAATTAAAAAAGAGACTAACAAATAAAGAAATGTTCTCTGTTTTATACATAGACCTAGATAACTTTAAAGCATATAATGATGTATATGGATTTTTAAAAGGAGACGACATAATAGAATTTACAGCAGAAACAGTAGTTAATGTAATACATGAATGCAATTCTGAAAACTCATTTGTTGGACATATTGGAGGAGATGACTTTGTTGCAATAGTTCCTGGAGATAATACAGAAAACTTATGCCAAACAATTCTTGCAAGATTTGATGCAGAAGTAAATAAATTTTTTACAGATAGTGATATTGAAAAGGGATATATAGAAGTTGCAAACAGAAAAGGAATTATAGAACAATTTCCACTTACATCATTGTCAATTGGCGTTGTAATTTCAGAGCCAGGTAGATTTGGAAATATATTAGAAATAGGAGAAGTTGGAGCACAGGTTAAACATGTTGCAAAATCTATAAATGGAAGTAGCTATGCAATTGATAGAAGAAAAGAGTCAAGAGGATAAATTTATATGAATAAATTAAAAAACTGCTAATATATATAGAAT
>CAKPKZ010000051.1 GCA_934167435.1 uncultured Clostridia bacterium
TCTATTTTGACTTTTAGTGCATGTTTAATAATTCTTATTTTATATAAGATTCACCTCCGTCCCTTTTAATTATTCTTGTATTTTTAATTTTTTGGATTTTATTTTGAAATAAATTTTTGAATTTAAATTTTTTGATTTAATTTCTTTGATATAACTTCTGCACTAATTGTGCTAATAGATTTGTTTATTTTTATCATATTTATTTTAATTTGTAAATATGTTTTTTTAACTTTTTTAAAATTTATAAATGGTAATAATACACCAAAGTTTAATTATTACCATTTATATTTATACTAATTTAATGTGAAACTGAAGATTTTAGAGTACTTATTCTTCTTCCAAATTTAATTTCATTAACTTTCTTTTGTAATTCCATAATTGGAATTGGCAAAATGGAAATTATTAATGTAATTATCCATTGTGTGCTATTTAGTGAAACTAATTTAAATATATTTGCTAATGATGGAATTATAACTACTATAGTTTGTATAAATATTCCAATTACAAAGCTTAATATTAAATACTTATTGTCAAATATTTTAGATTTAAATATTGACTCTTCACTTTTTATGTTTAAACTGTGAACTAATTCTAGTATTCCAATAGCTATAAACGCCATTGTTCTTCCTACTTGTACATCAAAAAATTTATTTCCTATTGAAAACGCTACAATTGTTAATGCTCCTATCATTGTTCCTTCAATAATAATTTTATTCCATAATCCATCTGCAAATATTCCTTTTTTTGAGTTAATAGGTTTTCTTTCCATAATGTTATCTTCTGGCTTTTCTAATCCAATTGCAATAGCTGGGAAAGAATCTGTTACTAAATTTATCCATAATAGTTGTATTGCCAAAAGTGGAGTTTCTAATCCTAGCACTAATCCCATAAATATAGTTACAATTTCCCCTATATTTGTTGCAATTAAAAAGTGAATTGCTTTTCTTATGTTGTCATATATATTTCTTCCTTGCTTTACAGCTTCAACTATTGTAACAAAATTATCGTCTGTTAATATCATGTCTGATGCATTTTTAGCTACATCTGTACCATTTTTTCCCATTGCAATTCCTATATCGGCATTTTTTAATGCTGGACTGTCATTTACTCCATCTCCTGTCATTGCAACTACTGCTCCATTTTTTTGCCAAGCTTTAACTATTCTTACTTTATGTTCTGGAGAAACTCTTGCAAAAACTGAATATGTATTTATTTTCTCTTCTAATTGTTTTTGTGACATTTGGTCTAAGTCATTACCAGTTATTGCATTATCCCCATTTCTTAATATATCTAACTCTTTGGCTATAGCAACAGCTGTTGCTAAATAATCTCCTGTTATCATTACTGTTTTTATTCCAGCTTTTCTACATTTTTTTACTGCTTCTTTTACTCCTTTTCTTGGTGGATCCATCATACCTATTAGTCCTACAAAATTCAAATCTTTTTCTATTTCTTTTGAAGATATATCGTTAGGAAGTTTTTCTACTTCTTTATATGCAACTCCTATTACTCTTAAAGCTTTATTTGCCATTAATGTATTATCTTTTCTAATATTTTCTATATCTGAATTACTCATATTTTTTTCTTGCCCATTTAAATGTATTTTACTGCATTTATTTAACAATACGTCTGGTGCTCCTTTTGTTATAATTATATATTTATTGCCATTTTTATGTATTGTAGTCATCATTTTTCTATTGGAATCAAAAGATATTTCTGATATTCTTTCCATTTTATTATATAATTCTTCTTTGCTAAATCCCATATTTATTCCATATTGAACAATTGCTTTTTCTGTTGGCTCACCCATTAACTGAACTTTTCCTTTTTCTGTTTTACATTCTACATCTGTACACATCATTGCTAATTTAACAGATAATTCTTTATTTAAACTCACCTCAACAACATTCATTTTATTTTGTGTTAATGTTCCTGTTTTGTCTGAGCATATTACATTTGTACATCCTAGTGTTTCTACAGCTGGTAATTTTCTTATAATACTATTTTTCTTTGCCATTTTTGTTACTCCTATTGATAACATAATAGTAACAATTGCAGGTAAACCTTCTGGTATTGCAGCAACTGCTAGTCCTACAGAAGTCATAAACATTTGAATTGGATCTATGTTTTTTATTATTCCTATGCAAAATATTATAAAACATATTATTAAACATGCAATTCCTAATACTTTTCCAACTTGCCCTAATTTTTTCTGAATCGGTGTTTCTGGTGCCTCATTTTCTATTATCATATTTGCAATATTCCCAACTTTAGTATTCATTCCTGTTTCTATTACTACTGCTTTTGCATGTCCTCCCACTATTATACTAGCCATAAATACTAAATTTTTCATATCTCCTAATGCTGCATTTTCTTTACATGTAACTTTAGCATCTTTGAAAACCGGCTCTGTTTCTCCTGTTAGGCTTGATTCTTCTACTTTTAAATTGTAACATTCTACTAACCTACAATCTGCTGGCACATAGTTTCCTGCTTCAAGCAATATTAAATCTCCTTGCACTAGCTCTTCTACATTTATTTCTTTAACCTTTCCACTTCTTATAACTTTTGTTTTTTGAGGTGTTAGTTTTTTTAATGCCTCTATTGATTTTTCTGCTTTGGTTTCTTGTATTACTCCCATAAGGGCATTTACTATAACTATTGCTATTATTATAATAGAATCAATATAATCATTTTCTCCTTGCATGTTTGAAACTACAGCAGATACAATTGATGCTATTATTAATATAATTATCATAAAATCATTAAATTGTTTTAAAAATTTTATAAAAATACTTTCTTTGCTTTTTTCCTCTAATTTGTTTTTTCCATATTTTTCCTGCCTATACGCAGCCTCTTTGTCACTTATTCCTATCTCAGGATCTGACTTTAATTTTTTCATTACCTCATTTCTATTTAAAGTTTGCCACATTTTCATCTCTCCTTTGTTTATATTTTAATTAATTATATGTGGCTTGTACTTTTTTATTCATAATAATTTTATGTACATTTTACAAAAATATGTCATATTATGTCTTAAGAGGTGATATTATGTTTATCGGTCTTATTATATTATCTATTACAAGCAGTATTGATTCTTTCGGAATAGGTATTACATATGGAATTAAAAATACCAAAATTTCTTTAATAAGTAAATTCATTTTATTTTTTATCTCTTTAATTATAACTAGTATTTCATTATTGTTTGGAAATATATTAAATCATATATTTAGCTCTTCATTGTCTAAAATTATAGGCAATATTATTTTAATTATTATTGGAGTATATATGCTTATTAATTCAAATGCAAGCACTAAAAATTCCGATTATGATTTTAACCATTCTAATTTAATAGACCCTAAAGAGGCACTTATCCTTGGATTTGCTTTATCGTTAGATAGCTTTTGTATTGGCGTAGGTACTAGTGTTTATGGTATTAACTATTATATTTTTCCAGTTTTAGTTAGTAGCTTTCAATTTTTATTTTTAAGTATAGGAAATATATTGGGAAGTAGGCTTAGTAATCTATCTAAATTTTCTAATAAAACTAGTACTATTGTTTCAGGCTTGTTATTAATTTTAATTGCTTTACTACGTTTTTTTATAAATTAACACTTTAGTCTTGCAATTTTATGTCGAATATTGTATAATATTGTTATTACTTTTTTAGGAGGGCATATTTATGTCAAGAAGAAATCATCAGAAAATCACATTGTGCTTCACAAACAAAATTGTTAGTTTGGAGGACACAGACATCGGAATGATCCTGCGGATAGAAGAATGGATCAAATGCCATTGTACGGCATTTGAAGATATTGGAAATCCTGGAACATTTGTCTTTTCATCGGCTGCAGAATTTAATGAAGCTGTGAAGATGGCATTGCCATCATATTGATGAGAAAATGAGGTGAATTTTTTTCACCTCATTTTTATTATTTAAGTTTCATAGATAATAATTTAGATATTCCATTCTCTTCCATTGTAACTCCATATACTGTGTCTGCAGCTTCCATTGTTCCTTTTCTATGAGTTATAACTAAAAACTGAGTTTTTTCAGAGAATTTTTTTAGGTATTCAGCATATCTATAAACATTTACATCATCTAGTGCTGCCTCAATTTCGTCAAGTACACAAAATGGTGCTGGATTTATTTTTAATATTGCAAATAATAATGCAATAGCTGTAAATGCCTTTTCTCCTCCAGATAATAACATCATATTTTGTAATTTTTTTCCTGGTGGCTGGACTGTTATTTCTATTCCACATTCTAAAATATTATTCTCATCATCTAATGTTAAACTTGCATTTCCACCGCCAAATAATTCTTTAAATACCTCTGAAAAGTTTTTGTTTATAATTTCAAATTTTTCTTTAAATTGTTGTTTCATTATAGATGTCATATCTTGAATTATTTTTCTTAGTTTTGCCATTGTATCTTCTAAATCTACTCTCTGCTCGCACATAAAGTCATACCTTTGTTTTAATGTTTTATATTCTTCAATTGAGTCTATATTAATACTACCTAAATTCCTTATATCATTTCTTAAAGATTTTACATTTTTTTGTGTTAGAGCTACATTTTCAGGTTTTTTATAATTTTCTACTGTGTTTGGAGTTAGTTCATATTCTTCCCACATTTTATTAATTATTTCATTTATTTCTTCTTCTTGTTTTGATTGCTTTACTTCTAATTTAACAATTTGAGATTTTAGGTCTTCAATTGTATGAAATTTTGAATTAATATCATCTTCTTGTTTTTGTAGCTTTTCATTTTTTTCTATTCTAACATTTTTTAGTTCTTCTATTTTAGACCCACTATTTTCTACTTCTTCTTTTATTTGCTCTATTTTTTGTCTTGTTTCATTAATCAATTCATCTTGTTTTTTATTATCATTTTTTATTTGTTCTATTTGAATAATTTTGTTTTCAATACTTTTTTTAGTATTTGAAATATCAAAATTAATTCTATCTTGTATTTCCTGAATTGAGGCTTCGCTTTCGTCAAACGATGTTACTGAAATTTTTAAATTTGTTATATCAAAGTTTAAATCGTCTATATATTTTTGATTATCTTTATTAAGTTCTGCAAATTCATTTATTATTTTTATCAAACTTTGTGTTTCTTTTGAAATATCCTCTAATTTTTGTGTTTCTTCTTCTGTATTTCTAATAAGTTCCTTTTTATTTGTATTTATTATTTCAAGTTCTTCTTTTAATTTGTTTAATCTATTTTGTAATCTATTTATATTTTCATCTATTGCAACAACTTTTTGTTTTTCTGTAGCATATGTTATATCAATCTCTTGTAGCTCTTTTTCTAAACTAGTTGCCGCTTCTAATATGTCTTCTATAGAACTTTCATATTCATTTTTTTCTTTTTCTAAACTAGAAATTTTTTCTTTCAAATTTTTTATTTCCTTTTCTAGTCTTTCTATTTCTCTTCCTCTGCCTAAAATATTTACTGTTTTTTTAGTAACTGATCCACCTGTTATAGCTCCTGATGGATTTATTAAGTCACCATCTAAGGTAATAATTCTAAATGAATAATTGTTTTGTTTTGCAACCTTAATTGCAGTATTCATATTATCTACTATTAGTGTTCTTCCTAATAGATTTAATATAATTTGCTCATATTTTTTATTAAAGTCTACTAAATCTGATGCAATTCCTATTATTCCTTGTTCTTTGCCTTTTATTTTATCAATTTTCTTTCCTTTAACTGAAGAAATTGGTAAAAATGATGCTCTACCTAAATTATTTTTTCTTAAATGTTCTACTAATTTTTTTGCATCTTCCTCTGTTTCTGTAACAATATTTTGCAAACTTGTTCCTAAACACATTTCTATTGCTGTTTCGTATTTACTAGGTACATCAATAATATTTGCTAAAACTCCATGCATACCTTTTCCTAGTTCTTTAATATTTTCACAGTCCTTTAATAAACTTTTTACACTTTTTATGTATCCTTCTTTTTCCTTTTCTGTTTCTATTAAAAATTTAAGCTTAGATTCTTTAACTCTCATTTCACTAGACATTATATTAATATTATTTTCATAATTTTTAATCTTCCTTGAGGCCTCTTCTCTTTTAGCTGATATATCTTCTAGATTTTTTACTATTTTTGTTCTTTTACTATCTATTTCATAAAATATTTTTGATGCATCTTCTTTTTGCAATCTTATTCTATCTATATCCATTATATTATTTTGGATTTCGTTATTAATTGCTTTTTCTCTTTTTTCGTAGTTTTCAAAATTTATATTATTAGTATTTATGTTTGATTGTAATTCATATTTTTTATCAGTATTTTGTTCTACTTTTTGTTTATAATTTTCTATTTCTAATTCCTTTTGTGATAATTTTGAAGTTAATTGTTTTAATTCTTCTTCTTTTTGTTGTAATTCTTTTTCGAATTTCTCTTTATTTTGTTTTAATCCTGTTCTTTTTTCTTGCTTTTGTTGTATTTCTTCTTCTAGTTCTTTTTGCTTTTGTTTTAATTCTTCTATTTCACTTTCATATCTATTTTTATTTTCTACATTATTTGTTATTTTTGCATTTGCAACATTTATTTGAGAATTTAACATTTCTATTTCTTTTTGACTTTCAAATCCCAAACTTGCCATATCTTCTATTTTTATAGTTATTTCATCTATTTGACTTTTCAATAATTCTTTTTGATTTTTTATTCTTTCTAATCTGCCTTCTTCTTCATTGCAGTTTGATACCATTATTTCTTTATCATTTACTATTTCACTTAAACTTTTTTTATATTTTTCTATGTTGTATATAAATAACCCTATTTCTATATTTTTTAGTTCCTCTTTTAAATTTAAGTACTTTTTGGCTTTTTCTGATTGTATTTTTAGAGGTTCCATATTTGTTTCTATTTCAGATAATATATCATTTATTCTTAATAGATTTAGTTTTGTATGTTCTAATTTTTTTTCACTTTCTTGTTTTCTAACTCTATATTTTACAATTCCTGCTGCTTCTTCAAAAATATGTCTTCTATCCTCTGACTTATTACTTAAAATCTCATCTATTTTCCCTTGTCCTATTATTGAATACCCATCTTTCCCTATTCCTGTGTCCATAAATAGTTCTAATACATCTTTTAATCTACATGGGACTTTATTTATAAAATATCCTGTTTCACCACTTCTATATATTTTTCTTGTAACTGTTACTTCTGTGTATTCAATTGGTAAGGCTCCATCTGCATTGTCAAACACCAAAGAAGCCTCCGCAAAACCTAGAGACTTTCTATTTTGGGTTCCAGCAAATATAATATCTAAGGCTTTTGAACCTCTTAAAGATTTCATACTTTGTTCACCTAAAACCCATCTTATACTATCTGATATATTACTTTTTCCTGATCCATTTGGTCCTATAACACTTGTTATTCATGGTTTAAATTCTAATACTGTTTTGTCGGCAAAAGATTTAAACCCTTGTAATTCCAATCTTTTCAAATACATTTATTATCACCTTTAATTGTTTTGTTTTATGTAGTTTATACTATTTTTATTTTTTTGTAAAGTAAATTTAGTTATTTTTATATGTAAAGGAGATGAGCTTTTAGTTTATTTCATCCCCTTTTATTAATTTATTATATTTTTATTTTATAGATTTTTCTGCATAGGCATTATTTACTATTTTTTCATATGGTGCTTTTTGTTTCAACTCTCCTGCTGTAGTCATAACTTCTTGTAATAATTGAAATGCACTTTCTTTTAATACTGGTGTTTCATTCCATGCATCTATATCTTTATAATTTTGTATTACATTTTCCAATAATTCTAAATCAGTATCTGGAAAAAAGCTTTGAACTGACTTTGCTATTTCTTTTGCTGAATTTTCTTTTACCCATTGCTGTCCTTTGTATATTGCATTTGTAAATCCTTGTATTGTATCTTCATTTTTTTGTATATAGCTTTTTTTAGCAAAATATGCTGTATATGGTATTTCGCCCGCTTCTTCTCCTACAGATGCTACAATATATCCTTTTCCTTGTTTTTGTATAAGTGAAGCTGTTGGTTCAAACAGCGTAACATATTGTGCATTACCACTACTAAATGCTCCTGCCATTAAATCGAATTTTATGCTATCATCTAATGTCAAATCATTTTTTGGATCTATGTCATTCTTTTTTAGTACATATTCTAAAGTCATATAAGGTACTCCACCTTTTCTACCTGGAATTACTGTTTTTCCCTTTAAATCTTGCCAATTGAATTTGTCTGTTTTTTCTTTAGAAACTAAAAATGATCCATCTTTTTTGGTCATTTGGGCAAATACTTGTGTATAATCTTCTTTTCCTTCGTTATATACATATATTGACGCTTCTGGCCCAGCAAATCCTATATTTACCTGATTCGATAAAACTGAAGTCATTACTGCATCTGCACCTTGACCTGTTGTAAGCTCAATTTCTATTCCATTTTCTTTAAAATATCCATTATTTATAGCTACATATTGTGGTGCATAAAATACAGAACGTGTAACTTCGCTTACTTTTATTGTTTTTATATCATTATTATTATTTCTTTTATCATGTACTGTCTTTCCAATTGTAATACCTATAATAATTATTAACACCATTGTAATAATAATTATATTTTTTTTCAAATTTTCTCCTCCTTACCTTTTTACTTGAATTTTTTGGATTTTAGGATAAATCTTTCAAGTAGAATTACTCCTCCATACATAATTCCAGCAACAACTCCTAAAATAATTACACTAGTCATTACTAAATCTAACTTAAATACTTGACCTCCATAAACAATTAAATATCCGAAGTCCTGCTTTTGATACTAAAAATTCGCCAGATATTACTCCTACTAATGACAAACCAATATTTACTTTAAGTGAATTTATAAATGTCCCTATGTTGGCTGGTATTACTATTTTTGTTAGTATTTGAGATTTAGTTGCATTAAATGTTTTTGCCATTTTTATTACTTCCTTATCTGTTTTCATAAATCCATTTAATATTTCTAAAATTGTTACAATTAAGGAAATTGCAATTGCCATAACTATAATAGCAGGTGTTCCAGCGCCTACCCATATTATAATAATTGGTCCGCAAAGCAACTTTAGGCAAACTGTTTAGTACTACTAAAAATGGTTCTGAAACCTTAGCTAAAAAATTAGACCACCACAATAATATTGCAACAAGTACTCCTAAAAGTGTACCTAACATAAACCCTACAACAGTTTCATATACGGTTACTAATATGTGTGTTGATAAGTTATTGGCTGATAAATTCATAAATGTGTTTAATATTCTAGTTGGCTTACTTGTTATAAAACTATCTATAATGTTTAAATTTGCTAATGTTTCCCATATTACTAAAAAACCTATTAAAATTAACAATTGTGTAACTATTACTAGTATTTTTTGTTTTTTAATTTTTTGTAAATATACTCTTCTTTCTTTTGATAAATTTTTATTTTTCATTCACACCTAACTCCTTCCATAGTGTATTAAAGTATTTACTAAATTGTGGACTTTCTCTACAGTTTAAAGGAGTTTTGTCATTTATATTAAATTCTATTTTGTGTATATCTTTTATTGTTCCTGGTCTTTTACTTAAAACAAGTACTCTGTCTGACATACTTATTGCTTCAGATATATCATGTGTTACCATTATTGCCGTTATTTTTTCCTTTTTTAAGATTTTATAAATATCATTTGTTACCATTATTCTAGTTTGATAGTCTAATGCTGAAAATGCTTCATCTAATAATAATATTTTAGGTTTTACTGCAAGAGTTCTAATCAAAGCAGCTCTTTGCCTCATTCCTCCCGATAACTCGGATGGATATTTATCTTTAAATTCATAAAGATTATATTTTTTTAAAAGTTCTTCTATATATTTTATATTTTCTTGCGTTTTCTTTTTCTTTATTTCTAATCCAAATAAAATATTGTTAAATATTGTTCGCCATTCTAATAAACAGTCTCTTTGTAGCATATAACCAATTTGAGAAGATATTTTGTCTTCTTTCTTATTTTCTATGTATATCTCCCCAGATTGTTTTTCTTCTAACCCTGCAATTATAGAAAGTAATGTAGACTTTCCACATCCGCTTGGTCCTATTATGCTTACAAATTCTTCTTGTTTTACTCTAAAATTTATATTGCTTAAGGCAAGAACTTCTCCATCTTTGTTTTGATATTTTTTACTTACATCCTTTACTTCTAAAATAACTGCCATATCTTTCCTCCTTTTAATTTACCCTAATATATTTTATGTGTACTTATTTTAAATTGAGACAAAAAAATAACCAAAAGATACATACTTTTGGTCATTTTATTT
>CAKPKZ010000052.1 GCA_934167435.1 uncultured Clostridia bacterium
GATTGGGAAAATTTAATGACATTTCTAGATGAAAACGATGCTTATTTGGATTGTGTAAATGATGAAATAAATACAACTAGTGCAAATGGTAAAATGATTTCAAGGTTATTAATGAGTGTTAGTCAAAATGAAATCGAAAGAACAAGCGAAAGAACTAAAGTAGGACTAGCTGGTGCAATTAAATGTGGTCATATTCCACATATAGCCCCATTAGGATATAAACATGAAGATAAAAAACTAGTAATAGACTATGCTACAAAAGATGTTATAGTTAGAATATTTGATTTATATTATAATGGTTATTCTTATCAAAAAATAAGTAATCTATTCAATGAAGAAAAAGTATTAGGAAAAGATAATTGGAGAGATTCTACAATACAAACCATTCTTGAAAATGAAATATACAAAGGTGATTTTATTCACGGAAAAAGGACAAAAAATCCAACATATTATGAAGATGTTGTTGAACCTATTATTTCAAAAGAGATGTGGGCTAATTGCCAAGTTCAAAAAAAGAAAAATTCAAGGAGTTATCAAAGAACACGCACCTATTTGTATTTACAAAAACTAAAATGTCCTAAATGCAATCGTATTTTAGGTGGTAAAGCTACTACAAAGAAAAATGGGAAAACATACTTCTACTATTATTGCAATAATTGTAAAATTCAATTTAAAGAAAATGTAATAAATGAATATTTCGAACAATTTATAGATGAATTAACTGAGTATGATTCTGTTGTAAATCAATTCTTTTTGCCTATGATAAAACAAAAATTTGATGAACCTAAAGAACAATTAGAAAAAGAAATAAATAATCAGAAATCTAAACTTGAAAGGATAAAAAAAGCATATATCAATGGAGCTTTTGAATTAAAGGAATATAACGAAGAAAAGCATATTGTTGAAAAAACAATTGTAGAACTTGAAGAAAAACTAAATATTACAGATTGCACAGAAGAACTAAAATTTACTCCAAAAGATATTTTGTTAAAAAGGGATATTGATTTTATTAATAAAATAAAACTAGATAAAGAATATCAAGAAAGAACTAAAACTTGGAAAGATTATACAAGAGAAGAAAAAGCTGATTTAATAATGAGGTATGTTGAAGATATTGAACTTACTTTAGTTGGAAATGAATTAATTTTAAAACAAATAAACTTTAGAGATTCAATTTGTAAACCTTGCCAAGAATTATATGATAAAGGCTATATTGATATTACAAAGCCTATGATATTAGGAAATGTATTATGTAGTGTTAGGTTTAGTAACTATTTACCAGATGAGGAAGTCTGTGAAATAATAATGAGGTTACAACAATACTATGATGTACATTTTACAGAGGCAACATACTATGTGCAAAAGCAAATGTTTTACTTTAACTTTGTTGAAGATAATAGTGCTATTGTTAGAGTGTTTCCTTTAGAGGATTATTATAAATTAGATCCTAATAATAAAATGGAAAAATATAGATTTGGAATTTTATATATTAACGAAGAAGATAAGTTTGAAATGCAAGATATTGATACAGCATTTGATTATATTCCAGATGAAACTAATGATAGTGTAATTTATACAAAAGATACTACTCCTATTTCAGTAGGTGTTAAGCCAGTAAAATTCTGCGAAGAAAATGCTGAAACAACAAATTAACGTGGCACGTTTTGTTTTTACAAAGTAAAAATGAAAGTGGCGATAGTTAATTTGAATAAAATTTATTTGACTAAAATAAATTTTATTGCCTCGCAGAGCCCACGAGTTATGATGGCATGTCATAACTCATAGGGGAGAACGCTTTAGTTAAGTACACTAAAACCATTCTCCCCATACAATTCTTTAATTTAAGCTGATATTTTTTTATTTAACATTTTTTCAATTACCATTGTCATATCTTCCAAACTTACTGGAAAAGAAATTATACCAACACCTCTGTAATATATGTCTATTTCTTGAACTTTTTTATCATCTATTTTTTCTGCTTGATGAATTAGTATCTTTTCTATCAATTCATTTAAAATTTCTGGCGTTAGTTCAGTTATTTCAGTATATTTTTTTACATTAGATATAAATTGTGTTATATCGGTATCTTTCTTTTCAGTATTTTTAATATCTTTTGACAATTGTTCAATCTTTGCTTTTAATTCTTTTTGTTCGTTATCATAATTAAAAGATAAGTTTTTAAATCTATCATTTGTAATCTTTCCAGATACATTATCTTCATAAATATGCATAAATAAGTTATCTATTTCAATTATTCTATTTTTAGCCTTTTCAAGTTCTTTCTTGTTTTTAGTAATTTGTTTTAACTCATCTTGTGTAGATTTTGCAAGTTGTTCTTGAATAAATAAATCTTCATAGCTTTTTACATATGCAATCACATTTTGAATATTTTCTAAAACAATAATTTGCAATACTTCATCTGAAATATAATGAGAAGTACAAGCTGAAGTATCATGCTTATAACTTGAACATCTGTAATGGTCTTTATTTCTTAAATCTACAACAGGTGATTGGAAATACATCTTTTTACCACAATCATTGCAAAATAGCAATCCAGAAAAAATGCTTTTCTTACCTGATTTAGCACGTTTTTTTCTGTTATTCCTTAATTGTTTTGCAATATTCCAAGTATATTCATCAATAATTGGCTCATGTGTATTTTTAAATATTTTTCTATCTTCTTTTGGAAGATTCACTCTAGTCTTATCTTTATAAGAACGAGTAGTAGATTTAAAATTCACTGTATCTCCAATATATTCTTGTCTATCTAAAATACCTGCTACAGTTGTTCCACACCATTTATACTGATATTCTTGAGTATTTGAGTTTGTACTAATACTTGCGTTATATTCAGATGGAGTTAATATTTTTCTTTCTCTTAAAATTCTAGCAATTTCAAAAGTTCCATGTCCTTGAATAAATAGATTAAATATTTCTTTTACAACTTCTGCAGATGTTTCATCTACTAGCCATTTAGTTTTATCGTTTTCATCTTTTTTATAGCCATAAGGTACATTGTTAGCAAGTGAAATGCCTGATTCTCCTTTGCTTTTAAGAACTGCTCGAACTTTTTGGCTTGTATTTTTGGCATGCATTTCATTAAACCAATCTTGAATAGGCAAGAAGTCATTTAAACCTTTACTGCTATCAATATTATCCATTATTGCAATATATCTAATATTTAGTTTTACAAAGTCTTCTTCAAGAAGTTGTCCTACAACAAGTCTATTTCTTCCAAGTCTTGAATGGTCTTTTACTATAATTGTTCCAACTTGTCCGTTGATCTGCAAGTTCCATCATTTCCATAAAAGCAGGTCTTGTAAAAGTAGTTCCAGAATACCCATCATCAACAAAAAACTTAATGTTTTGAAATTTGTTATCTTCTGCATATTTACTTAAAATTAATTTTTGATTTTTAATACTATTGCTTTCTCCAGCCAGTTCATCATCTCTTGATAAACGACAGTATAAAGCAGTTATTTTATCGTTTTCTAGCTGTTTCATTATTTACTCCTTTCCCCAAGACAGCTTGAAATACGATATAAAATTATAGTTACTACAATTCAAGTAGTGTTTATAATATACCATATTTCAAACTAAAAATTCAATACAAAAACTATTACTTTTGGAAGATTTCAAAAAATCTAGTTAGTATAGTGTATTCCGAATCTTTATTAAAATAGGTATTTACTTTATAAACAGTACCTTTTATTTCTTTTTTAAAGTTCAAATTCTGCTCTGGATAAAAGCTTTTTAAATGTTCTGCAATTTCTTCTTTAGTCATTTTAGAGAGTTTAGTACAAAACTCATCTTTTAAATTCTCTAGAAACTCATATTCTTCATTAGTTAGTTCAACTCTATATATTTTTTCATTATCTTGCATCTCTGTCAGCCCTCCTTTTCTTGTATTCAGGAGAGTTCTTTAATTTTTGCTTTTCAAGTCTTGCTTGTTCACGAGCTTTTCTTTCAGCTTGTATTTTTTCTTGTTCAATTTTTTGTCTTTCTAATTCGTCTTGTTTTTCTTTATCAAATAGACTTTTAAAGAAATTGGAAACTTTTTGTGGTGCAAGTTTTATAGCATGAAAGTAATCCTTTGTTTTTTCTACAATATCATCATATAGAGATTTCCACTTATTCACTGCATTTCTTAAATTATCAATTCTAGTATTAAGTTCATATATTTCTTTATCTGCTACAATTCCTTTTTTAGCATATTCAGTTAAATTTTCGTAATCTTCGTGTTCTAATTCAATTTTTTTAGAAAATATTTTTTGCTTTCCTAAATTTGAAATATCTTCAATTTGCTTATCATACTTCATATACTCATTATAGGAATTTTCCTTTTCTTCAACTTTATTTGTAATTTTTTCTAGTCTTTCAGTATCTTTTTTAATTTTAAACTGTAAATCGTCTAAATGCTCTTGATTACTGCCCTTTACACCACGAATAAAGTCTTTATAACCACTATCAGACATATATTGAAAGAATCTATCTTGTAATAGACTATATGATTTTACTAAAACTGCTTTTCCGTTCTCATCATATACAGGATTTCCTTGATTATCTAGTAATTGTTCAGATTTCCATTTTTTACTATGACTTACTTGATTGATTATTTCTTTCGTAGTTCCTATTAGGGATTTATCTTTACACCTTTTTGTCCACTTTACTTCTTTTTTAACAATTGGTATTGCAATAACATGCAAATGATAATGATATATAGGTTTTCCATATTCTTCAGTTAACGCTGTATTTAGTTCATCTGCGTGCATTACTGCCGATATAATATTGTCAGTACTCATTTCTTGTTCTGCAAAGTGAAAAGCTTTTTCATAAAATTCTTTTGCAAATTCATAACCACCGTGTTTTTCAAAATAGTCAGAGTTAATATCAAATATAAGTTCATCAAATAGTGTGGCATTCTTTTGTACACCTCTTAATGATACTTGCTTATTATCAATCAACTCTTTAAGTCTTTCATTATAGGTAGTTTCACATCTTTTGTAATGAATATTGTTAGGTGTTTGAGATAAATCAACATTCATATTAGAATATGATTTATTTTTTCTTTCGTTATGCCTTTCGGCTTTAGTTATACTTGTTTTAGTATAAGTTTCTACTCTAGCTACTGAATAGTTTGTTTTCTTGTCCATGTAAAATATCCTTTCTTGCAGGTAGCAAGAGGCGACCAAAGGGAGCTGTTACATAACTTTCTAACGAAAGTATGTAACCCACTATGACACTTTCAAAACTTCGTTTTGCAAAGATGTCTAGTTGGGCTCCTTGCGGAGGGCTCATAAATTATCTAATCTTGCGATAGATAATTTATGTTTGGCTTCGCCAAAGCAAAAGAATATATTTAATACCATTCATATATTCTTTTGCTTATCTTAACAATTTATTTACATACCAAAAATAAATTATTAAGCTCTTTTGGTTTCTGTATAAATAGAGAGGACAGAAATTTATACACAACAAAAAGACCATAAGCGATATACCAATACTCTATTTACCCACGGCGAATACAAAATTAATAAGCTCAAACAGAATTTGAGTTTTAAATATGTACTCATTTTTTTAGTGTGTATGTAAATAGAATATTGAACTTTGCACTCATGGCTTTCTTAATTACTTATAAATACTGGACAAGTTTACTATTATTTTAAAATTTTTCACACTTTCTAATAACCAGCTCGCAATCCCTTATGCGACTCGTTTTCGCCTGGCATCTGAGGAATTGCAAAATTCCAAAGAAGACATCAATATTCTCGTATCCCTAATTAGAATACACATATTTTATACCATGAATTGTGTCGAAAGTCAAGAAATTCTATGGCTTTTTAAAATTTTTGACTGGATTTATTGATATTTTGATGGAATTTTAATATAATAACTATAATTTAATAAATTTTGAAAGGAAATAAAAATGCTAGAAAATAAAAAAGTTATTATATTTGATTTAGATGGTACTTTAATTGATTCTATTGGTGTATGGAACGATATAGATAAAACACTTATAAAAAGAATAGGAAATAAAGAAATTGATGATATAGATATAGGAAAACAAAGAGATTTTAAGTTGAAAGAATATAGCAAAAGCGAAGATGCATATTTAGAATATTGTGGATTTTTAAAGGAAAAGTATGACTCCAAAATGTCTAAACAAGAAATCAAAAAATTAAGATATGAAATTGCAGATGAGTATTTACGAACAATAATAGATTACAAACCAAATGCAGAAGATGTATTAAAATATCTAAAAGAAAAAGGATTTATTTTAGTTATTGCAAGTACAACAAATGATCATACTATAGAGATATATAGAAAATATAATCAACAAATGATAAAAAAAGCTAGAATTGATGATATATTTACACGAGTTTATTCGAAAGGTGCAGTTAAAGAATTAAAGCCAAACCCAGAAATACATTATAAGATATTAAATGAATTAGATGTAAAAGCAGATGAGTGTTTAATAGTAGAAGATTCTCTTATCGGAGCAGAAGCAGGTAATAATGCTAATATAGATGTTGCAGTAATTTACGATAAATATTCAGATGGAAATAGGAAAGAAATAAGTCAATTAGCACAATATTATTTTAAAGACTTTAAAGATATGTTAAATTATATAAAAAAGGAGTTAGAAAAAGAATGAAAGAGATTGATAAAATAGCACTAATATATTTAAAGAATGGAAAAATACTAAGTACGTTATCAAAAGGAAAGGATACGTATTATATTCCAGGAGGAAAAAGAGAAGGACATGAGTCAGATATAGAAACTCTAGTTAGAGAATGCAAAGAAGAATTAAGTATTGATATAAAGGAAAATACTGTAGAATATTATGGTACATTTGAAGCTCAAGCACACGGAAAAGCAGAAGGTGTACTAGTAAGAATGACTTGTTACACAGCAGAATTTAAAGGAGAAATGAGACCAAGTTCTGAAATTCAAGAAATAAGATGGCTGGACTATAGTAATTTAGATAAGATATCACCAGTAGATAAATTAATATTTAAAGATTTGTATGAAAAGAAGTTATTAGGAAAAAATATTATGATACAAGGAAAAGATTATATAGGAGTAGGATGTGGTGCTTTTATAGTAAATGAAAATAACGAAGTTTTATTACAGTTAAGAAATAAAGCTCCAGAGAAAGAATATTGGAGTATTCCTGGTGGTAAAGTTGAATTATTTGAGAAAATGGAAGATGCAGTAAAAAGAGAAGTTATGGAAGAAACTGGTGCTGAAATAGAAATAATAGATTTATTGGGAATATGTAATCATATAGTGGAAAATGAAAATGTGCATTGGATGTCTCCAAGTTTCCTTTGCAAAATAATAAAAGGTGTTCCAGAAATAAAAGAGCCATCAAAACATTTAGATTTGAAATGGTTTAAAATAAACAATCTACCTGAAAAATTAACAATTACAACTAAAGTTGCTGTAGATAACTATAATAAATATGTTAGCAAAAATAATTAAGAGAAAGTAGGTAAATAATGGATTTAAAAAAGAAAGATAATAATTCAATGATTATTAAATATCAAAATACAGATAATGTATTAGAAGATGTTTGTTCTATTATAAATTCTGCAAAAAATTATGCATATCAATCAGTTAATATTGCTTTAGTAGAAAGAAACTGGCTAATTGGATATAGAATTGCAGAAGAAGAATTAAAAGGTAAAGATAGAGCAGACTATGGTATAGAGATAATCAAAAAACTATCTAAAGAACTTACAAAAGAATACGGAAAAGGTTTTGATAGAAGCAATTTATATCGATTTTTAAGTTTTTACAAAAATTTTCCACAAATTGTCGACGCACTGAGTCGACAATCTGGAATGTTATTATCTTGGACACATTATAGAACTTTATTGCAAGTTTTTGATAAACAAGCTAGAGATTGGTATGAAAAAGAAGCATTTGAGCAAACTTGGAGTACAAGAACACTACAAAGAAACATTGATACTCAATACTATTATCGCATTTTAAAATCACAAGCTAAAGAACCTGTAATTAAAGAAATGCAAGAAAAAAATAAAGAGCATTATTTATTGAACAAATTAGAATTTGTAAAAAATCCAGTAATAGCAGAATTTTTAGGTTATTCATTAGATAGCGAGTTTACTGAGACAGAATTAGAAACAAGCATAATAAATAATTTGCAAAAATTTTTGATGGAACTTCGGAAAAGGCTATGCTTTTGTGGCAAGACAACAGCATATTCATACGGAGAAGGAAGATTATTATATAGATTTAGTTTTTTACAATTATATTTTAAAATGTTTCGTGTTAATTGATTTAAAAACTAAAAAGATAACACATCAAGATGTTGGGCAAATGGATATGTATGTAAGAATGTATGATGAACTTAAAAAATCTAAAGAAGATAATCCTACAATTGGAATTTTACTATGTTCAGAAACAGATACAGATATAGCAAAATATTCTATTTTAAAAGGTAATGAGCAACTATTTGCTTCAAAATATAAATTATATCTGCCAACTGAAGAAGAACTTAGGGCAGAAATTGAAAACCAAAAAACAATATTTAATTTACAACATGAAAAAGATAATAATGAAGATAATAAATAAAATTATGAGAAGTCCCATTCAAAATAGGATTTCTCATATTAAATTTTAGCAATAAATCAATTCCTTAAATATTATTTCTTCAACATAATATTTATAGTTATTCATAAGCCCAGTCCATTCTAAAGGGTCAGTATTTTTCAAGTTTTCATCAATAGGATTTTTTTCTAGAATTTGATTCATAAGTATTTCAAATCTTCTTTTAGCTTGTTTATCAGTTTCTACAATATGTTTTCTTAAAGTTTTGTTCATAAACATTATTATATATTCTGCTTTCTTATGATTTTTTAAGTATTCCAATCTTAAATGACCATACTTTCCAATAATATAATCTTTTGCATATTCCTCTTTCTCCAAATATAAGTTAGAAACGAAAAAATCTCCCTCTTTATGTAAGCTATCTCTACCATAACTAAAACCTCCTAAAATTTAATTTCACTACTTTTAGAACTATAATTTTATATCTGCTAAAGCTGTCTATAAATACTAATTTTTATAAAGTGTACTTAACTTAAGTCTACTGGGTTAGGACTTATGGCAAAGCCAAAGTCCTATGCTACGAAGAAAATTCAAAGGAGATGCTTTTATGGAGCAAGAATTGGCATATTCTTTTCACTTGGGTAGTGATAAAAACAAAAGTAAATTAGCAAGGAAAGTTGCAAAAGAAAATTTATCTGGTACTACGTCTCTATCTAATAATGCAATTCAAAATGTAAATGCTTTATCTAAAGTAAATAAGCATAACTTAAGAGACTATGATAATGAAAAAGATTTGATTAGAATAATTCGTGGTACAAATGATATTGTAAATGATGTAAAAGATTTATATTTAGAAGAATTTGAAGATGCTCGTATAGAATACAATAATAGGCAAACTAGAAATGATAGAAAAATAGATAACTATTTTATGAAGATAAATGAATCTCAAAATGACCTCGCTTGTGAGATTATAGTTGAACTTGGAGATATGGATTTTTGGAAAGATAAAGACAAATTATACAGACTAAAAATGATTGATGTATATAATGAACAAGTAAATGAATTAATGAAGATTTTACCAACATTTAAAATAGCAAATGCTACTATTCATTTTGATGAAAGTGCGCCACGAGCGTATAATCAAGTAGCATAGTACTTGAAAATACAATAAATTGTATAGATGA
>CAKPKZ010000053.1 GCA_934167435.1 uncultured Clostridia bacterium
TAACCATGTTTTTTCAATATTAAATTAAAAAATGTAGACAAAATTTTTATTTTTGCCTACAAATATTTTACACTAACCCAAAATTCTTATTTTTTAGCATAAATTCTTTATTTTTTGACAATATTATGATATAATAAGTCCATTACATTTTTTAGGAGGTTATAACATGGAAAACCTAAAGATATCAATTGTTACTGCATATCCAACACAAGGTGCTGGTAGTGGTACACTTATTACAGCACAGGCAAAAACATATGTGGAAATGGGACATGAAGTTCATATTGTTACAGCAAATAACAATACAAGTTTTAATAAACTTGATGGTGTTACTTATCATCTCGTACCTTTTACAGGTGAAAAAGAGCCTATCGAAAAACTTGAAGGTGCACTGCCTTTTAACTTCGTTATGTTCACATCACATACTAACAGCTCTGAAAATTTTTGGAATATTACAAATGAGCAATTAAAAGCTTACTGTAATAAGTTTAGAGAGGTTTTTGAAACTCATATCAAAAACGATAAACCGGATATTTTCCATGGTCAACACTGTTGGATTTCCACATCCATACTTACTGACTATGATATCCCTGTAGTATGTACAATACATGGTACAGACCTTATGGGGTATGAAAAAGCAAAGGAACTTTTATCTAATGCAAATGTTAGTGCAGAAGATGCTGAAAAGTATAACTTCTACATTAAATCTGCTGAAAAGGCTGCACGAAATTCAAAACGCATTTTTGTAATTTCAAAGCAACAGGAAGAAAAGTTTAAAAGGCTTTTCCCATTTGCAGCTGATAAGGTGGTTCTTGTTCGTAATGGATGTGACACTAGTGTTTTCTACAAAGATAATACAGTCAATGTAAAAGATCTTTTAAGCTCACTTCATTCTAATGTATTGCCAACAGCTGGAATACCAACCAACTATGATAAACTTGCAATTTTCGTTGGAAAATTCGCACAGTTTAAAAGAGTGGATTTGGTTTTAGATTCAGCAAAAATATATGAAGAAGAAATGCATAAAAAGGGCTTGAATGTCTTAACTCTTATTGTAGGATCTGGAGCATTAGATGAAGAGCTAAAGAAACACCAATCGGAACTAAATTTACGTAATACTCATTTTGTTGGAAGACAAGGTTCAGATGTTGTAAGAGCTTTACAAAACATTTCTGATGTATTTCTTGCTCCATCAGATAATGAACCTGACGGTCTTGTTTATAAAGAGTGCATGCTTTGTAATAACATTCCTGTAGGAACATTAGGTGGTGGCGTTCCAGACACATTAAATCCAAATGATGACGAGCTTACTGCAATTCCTGGTACTGAAATATACCCAACACCTTATGGTGTACTTATTCCAATGAATAACAGTAAGGCTCTTGCTGATGCAACAATGTATGTCATGAATCATCCTGAGAAATTTGATAAAAATCAGATTATTTCTTATGCTCAGGAAAGCTATGACCAAAGAAAAATCAGCAAAAATGTAATTATTCCTATTTTTAAGGAAGTAATTGCTAAAAAATAACAGAAACTAAGTAATAATTTACTTCTCCCCATTTATTGAACAAGCAGTTTGATAAATGGGGATTCTCTTATTTTGATCGATTATAAATACTAATTCCTTTCACTAAAAAGCAATTAGTTAAATATAGCTTAACTAATTGCTTAACATACTCTCAGCTTGTAGCTACCTTGTCTAGGTCTTACTAAAAATATTTTATTATTTTCCCCATTCTCTTTCTATATTTTCTTCCTCTTTTGCTTTCAATGCTTTATATAAATCAATATTAAGTTTATTGCACACACTATTTAATACTATAAATACATCTGCAACTTCGCTTTCAATTGTATCATAATGATTTATTTTACTCTTATCAATACTCATAGATGTTGCATTTTTTCGTATTGATTTTGCTAGTTCTCCAACTTCTTCAATTAATAATAACATTGTCTTTTCAATTTCTTGTTCTGCAAAACCTCTAATTTTTATTACTTCTTTTATGTATTGTTGTATTTCTTGAAGTGTATTATTTTCATTTAGGTTATTACATAATTCTAATTTACTACTCATAATTTTTACTAATCATCTCCATTTATCCTTATTAATGTATTTTGTTAAAACTATAATAAATGCTTTTATCATTTCTTCATCGTTTACTAAACTTATTACTGGCGGAATTATATTTTTAGACATTAACATACTCTTTTTGCAATTCTCCCATAGCTTTAGGAATTTCTTCAAATGGCATAGTCTGAATTACTGGTCTTTTACTTATTCAATCCCAATGTAACCACCTTCTGTCTGTAATCTTCCCCTATTTGGGTAGTTCCTATTGAATTTTTCAATTCACTTCTAATTGATTTACAAATCTCTTTAATATTAATAGGCTGTTGAGGTTTCTGACTTATAAAAGGAATTAATGTCATTCTTGATATCTATATTAATGTTCGAGGTTGTCGACTCACTGCGTCGACAATCTCAGGAAAATTTTTATAAAAATTCAAAAAATAATATAAATTACTTCTATCAAAGCCTCTTCCATACTCTTTCGTTAATTCTTTTGCTGAATTTATAATTGAACAAACATCATTTAAAACATTGTCTGTTTTGGGATATTTAATAATTGAAGTATTATTTTTATACCTCCGCTTCTAATTTCAAATCTTTTTATATAATCCATTAAAATATTCTAACCATTCATGAGTTACTTTATTTTTTATCATATTATTAAATTCATCAATAGATACATACTTAGCATTAATTACTTCTCCATCATTAAATTTGATTTCTTCTATTGAAATTTCTTTATTTACTAAATAAATATCTCTAAAAAAGTTCAAATCTTCTCCTTCTTCAATAATTTCCTTAATTAAACTAATATCTTTTTCTTCAAGTTCAAGTCCTATTTCTTCTTTTAATTCTCTTAAAGCTCCTTGTTTACTTGTTTCACCACTTGTAACTAAGCCAGTTGTTGGTTCCCACATACCTCCTTTTACTTTATCTAATTTTCGTTGTGTCATTAAGATTTTTCCTTCTTTATTTACAATCCATGCAGTAATTGAAATGATAAATTCTCCCTTACTTAAAGATAATCCTCTTTCCCTCAAAACAACTTTTCCTGTTATTTCTTTTTCTTTATTATAAACATCTATTTTCTCAATTTTTTCTTCCATAAATATACCTCACTTAGTTTAAATAATTTTTAATTATTTCATATATTTTTTCACTATGTACTATATAACTGCCATGATTTTCTTTTTTTATTATTTCAAGAGTACTATTTTCTATGTTATCAGCTATATATTTAGTATGTTCATATTTAACAATATCTTTTTCTCCTGCTAATACATGAACTGGTATTCTTATACTTTTTAATTCTTCAGTTTTTATATTAGGTTCATTTAACATCATTTTTATATATTTGCTTCTGGTAAAAAAGTAAATTAAATTTGTAAATAATTTAAATGGTATAGATAATATATCTGGAGTAGTATTAGCCCCACTAATAATTAATTTTGATAATAGCATTGGTTCTTTTATTGCAATTAACAAACCAATGATGCCACCATCACTAAAACCATATAATAAAGGTTTATTAATATTTAATTTTTTAATAAATTCTACTATATCATCACACATTAAATCATAAGATATATCAACAGGGTTTTCACTTTTTCCATGACATCTACTATCAATAGCATATACCTTGTAATTTGTTTTTAATCTATCTATTAATTTATCAAAAATTTCATGCGTTTCTTGATTACCATGTAATAATATAATAGGCTTTCCAACTCCATATTCTTCATAATATAATTTAACATTATTAACTAATACTTCCATTTTATTAAATCCTTATTTTGTATTTTCTAAAATATACCTACATATATCTCCCCAATTATTTACTTCCTTAACAAATTTATTTTCTTTTATTTTTTTTAAATTAGTATCTCGAAAATATAATGTCTTAATATTATTAGATGAAAGCCTTTCAATAATTCTCCAATCATCATCAATCATAATATCTATGTTCTCCTTTTGACAGACATCTAATTTATCTCCTTGTCCCCAATAATATTTATCAAAAACAATGCTTTGTTCATTTAATACTCTTTTTGCATCATCTTCCATTTCCTTCATAAAATTCCCATCTAGAGTTAGTCCTCTTGCTGTTATAACTACAAACTCATGACCTTGCTCTTTTAAATATTTATAAGCTGCCACAAATCCAGACATTAAATTACTTTCTTTTGAAACTTGTAAAAAAAATTTATCAGTAAAATCCTTTTGTTGTTCTTTTGTCCAATTATATCTAGCTTGAAATTTAGGCTCTTCTCTATCTATTAAATTGTTTCCTTTTAGAACCAATAAATCATATAATTCTTCGTATGTTCTAAAAGTTGTTTCACTATCAATTACAACTCCATCTAAATCAATTCCTATTTTCATATTTTTTTATCTCCTTTAACTTATATTTCTTTAGCATATACTTTTATAGTTTTCATTAACAATAAAAATTCTTGAGCAGACTCTCTTTCATGTTTCCAATTCCATGTACTTTTACTATTTATAACTTGGCAACTAGAAACCAATTTATCACTTAACAATTTATCTACAACGTTATTTAATTCTTTTTTATTGTCAAAAGCTGATTCAATCATACAAAAATCATTCATTCTATATTCCTTCCTCCAACATCTATTTTTGCATACGCAAATTATAACATATTTTCTTATATTTGTCTTGATTTTTTCAAAATTTAAGAGCCAACCTAAGTTAGCTCTCTATGCTTATCCAATCTCATATTTAATAATATCTGTACCACAATATTTACCATTATCTCTTGTAAAAATCATATTAGCAAGTTTCATTGATAATATATTTGATTGATTTTCTACTATTTGATATTCAAAAACAATTCAAAAAGCAATATTCATAACTTTTACCTTTCTTTCTTAAATTTACCATTTTATTTTTTACCTCCAATCTGCAAATAACGATTGAACAAAAAAAGACTGGCATCTTTTACAATGTCAGTCAATATTAAACTTTTTAATATTTCAGATTTGTTGCCAAGTCTATATCCATTGATAAATAAGTATTTTTCAAGAATTTTTGTCGACAATTTTATTTTGTTTGGCGACAAAAGCATATTTTTTGCATTTATGTCAATTTATATAATTTTCTGTAACCCTTGATATTAAGCGTTTTTACCACAGCAGTTTTTATATTTCTTTCCACTTCCACATGAAGACATTTTAATAGTATTATCTGTACTATTAATATCTATGGATATCACTTGTACTGCATATTATAGCCATTTATACTTATTGTATTATTTGTACTATTTTTATATATTGTACCAATTTTTTGCAAACAAAATGCAAACAATGTTTACATTCATTTCTTTAGTTAATATACAATAAAATTACAAAAAAAGCAATATTTAAACTTTAATTTTTTATTTTTTTAGTTTCATAATTTTATTAATATTTCAATCCTTTTTTCAATAAACTTAGTGTTTCCATCATATATTCATATGAATATATATTTAATTCAATTACGCTATTAGTATATTCTCTGTATGAATCTAATTTATTATTAAAAATTGCATTATATATTTCTAGTAGCTGCTTATTATAACTTTCCTCCGAGATTTTACCATCTTGATTTTTGTCCAAATAATGTTTTAATCCATGTCTTACAGTTTCAATTTGTTTGATAACTTCTATAAAATTCTCATATCCATTACCACTTATAATGTCTATGTATGATTTTAAATCTATAATTTTTATTCCTAATAATAAAGGTAATAAATGTATTCTCATCATATCACGTCCTTTATCATCATTAAAGCCATATCCATAATGTGTATTTGAAAAATCCTCAATTATACTTATTGATTGATAATATCTTATACAGTCTCTCATAGTAAAATGATAATGATTTATTATTTCAAATACATTTTTATTAAAATAATATGTATTTTTATTAAGTCCTAGGAATTGCATAAAATCCGTAACATTCACTTGTGGTAAGTCTATTGAAACATCAAAAAACTTATTTAAGTACCTATGAGAATCGAAACTTTGACCATAATAATTAGAAATAGTATTAGTTAATTCTTTTACATTTACCGAAAATACAAATATTATATTTTCATGATCAAAGAAATGTTTAATTCTTTCTAATAATTTTATGGCATATATAGGATTGCATCTATCTAACTCATCAACAAAAACAACTAATTTATCGCCTCTTTCTATCAGCAATTTATCTAATAATATATTCAAAGTTTCTTTTAAATTTTCCATTGTTGTAATTTCTGGTATAGTATCTTTTCCTTTCAAAGTTGTTACTAATTCTTTAACACTACCATTTGACCATTTATTAACTATATCTAACAAACTTGCAATCTTATCAATTACATCAGATGATTCTTTTTGATAGTCTTTCAAAATATCATGTTCTTTTATTATATTAAATATAATTGAATTAATTGGGTCAATATGAGAATCGTTATTCCAGGCATTATAATAAATTGGAACAAAATTTTTTTCTAGATTTAGTTCCTTAAAACAATCTCTGTTAATAATTTGTTATAACTATGCATTATGTTCTTCAACTTCCTTTTTTATATATTCATTATAATAAGTTAAAAGTATATATTTATTACATTTTCTGTAGTAGGTTTCATTTCTATTTTATTCAATTTACATACCTCATTTCTATATCTATTATATTGAATCATTCTCCTAATTTCATCTCATATATAAACGCTTTTTCTGTATATCCATTTCCAAGTTGTGCAATTTCTTTATTTTCTACTATTGTTTCATATACTTTTTTACAACCTAAATTTTCATAAAACTTATAATTGCAAGATTCATCTGTTACAATTTGCAAATTCTTCATATTATCTTTTTTAGCAAGTTCAAATATATCTAATAATAATTTTTTGCCAATTTTCTTTCCTCTATATTTTTTATCTACTATCAATATTGAAACTTCTCCATCAAAATAATTTTTAAGTTCTTTAGGAATATAATTATAGTTATTTTCATACTCTTTAAAAGCTTTTAAATTTTTAATTTCTTTGCTTTTGTATAATCTATTTTTTATAAATCTATAAAACTTCTTTTTTACTATATGTCTTTTAGAAATTTCTTTTGAATAGCCACAAAAACCTATAAGTTTATTTCCATCTTTATATTTGATGAGCTTTTCACTTTCTTGTAATACATCAAATAAATATATCCAGGCACAAATATCCGTATCTGCTTGTGCTTCTTTTTTTCCTAAATTCCATTCATTACTTAAAAGCTTTACTGCTTGTTTCATTTCATTGTAATTCATATTTTTTCCTACATTTCGTACATTTTTATTTCACAATTTTTTAGTCCTCTATTTAAAAATTTACCATCTTGAATTCCTTCAAAATATCCACTAAAAGCTTTAGATACTCCTGAATGTGCAACTATTAAAACACTCTCATAATCTTTAGTTTTTAATTCATTTAAAAAGTTATATACTCTTTTGAAAAATCCTTGTATATTCTCACTTGTCCCGTATTGTATTTCAGTATTATAATTCCAATACTCTTCTCTATTTGTAACTTCTAAAGATTGTCCACTTAAACTTCCTGGATTTCTTTCTTCTAGTTTATTATCTATTATAATTTCTTTTTCTTTTACATTTATAATTTTTGCTGTATGTTTTGCTCTTATAAGTGGCGAACATATAACAATATCATACTCAATTTCTTTTATTTTTTCTTTTAATTCCTCTGCTTGTTTTATTCCCAATTTCGTTAAATCTTCATTTTGATTATTATATTGTTTTAAAGCATTATGAGGAACTTGCCCATGTCTTACTATATATATTTTCATTTTTTTACTCCTCAAATTTTTCTATATCTTTTAATATAAATCCCATAATTAAAATAGATATAGTTAAAATAATCAACGCGATATTAAGCATTTTTACATTTCCACTTATTCCTGCTAGTAATAAAAATGAATAACTTACCATTCTTCCTACATTCAAAATCCCTTCTCTTATAGAAAAAAATTCTGATTGATCTTCTTTATTTATTATTTTACTATCAGATATATTAAATAAACGAATTGATCTATTAAGACTTAATATTCCACTTACAAATATTTCATAACATAAACAATAAATTATAATAGTTATATTATTTGTATTAAATAACACTGTTAAAACTGATATTACAGGTATAATGCTTGAAAACATTAATATTTTTTTGTCTGATTTATTTTTAAATATTTTCCCATATAATTTTATAGCACACATTGAAAGTATTGTTGATATAGATGTAATAATACCTAAATTCATATTTGTTTTAAATGCGTTAAAAATAAGTATTGTAATTAATGTTCCCAATGCTCCATCACTTATAGTAAATCCTACTAAAAATTCTACTAATAACATTTTCTTAACTTGTTTATTTTTCTTAATTCTATTCCATGTTTCTACCATATTATATTTGTTTAATTGACTTACATGTTTATCTGGAGTAAGCATAAATGATAAAATAATTTGTACTAGAGAAATTGCTAAAATAATAATTGATGTCAATTCAAAATTTGTAATGGTGATTGTTGTTCCTAATATTATAGGAAATAACACTCCTATTGAAGATACAATTAAATTCTTTTTCACTGTATAATTTGTTCTTTCAGAATTTTCTATTTTATCGATTACAAATAAATTATATGGAAACCAATATGCACTTTGTGATATACCATATAAAATAGAAATTAGCCATAAATTATCTACAATCTTTTCTCTAAGTAATACGATTGTCATTATATAAATAAAATTAAATACTACACCTAATCTAAACATTCCTATTCTAAATTTATTCTTTACAATGCTTGCTACAATAAAGCTACCTATTCCTAATAATAAATATGAAAAAATATAATATATAGATAAATCTACCATACTTTCATTAGAAGTTTTTATAAAATATGCAGTTAAAAATGGGCCTAAAAATATTGTCATTATTTTTTTCAATGCATCTATTACTATTATTATATTTGCTTCTGATTTTCTTTTTATTTTTTCTTCCATTGTTATTTTTACTCCTCAAATTTTTTTATTAAATCACTTACACTCTCAATTTCATCTATAGCAACTTCTTTTAACTCCTTAACAGCTTCTTTTATGGCATAACCATTATAATCTTTTACCATTTCAATGTCACTATAACCATCACCTATAGTATAAATTTCTTCTTGTCTAATTTTAATTTTTTCTGATAATAATTTTATTGCTTTTGATTTATTAATTTTTTTAGAAATTATTTCTAGAGAATTACCACTAACCCAATATACATTTAAAAAACTATTATATTTTTCTTTTAATTTTTTCTGGATTTCATTTGAATATTCCAAATCACTATATTTAACATGAATTTTAGTTAAATCTCTATGTTCAAGATCTACTCTACTTTCTAACATACTACAACAAAAATTTCTTTCCGAATCTTCAATACGTAAATCTGATTTTAAATTATCTAGAATCTCGTTTGTGATTTCTTCATTAAAAATAATATTATCATCTTTATTTAAAATTGTTGCACCATGAT
>CAKPKZ010000054.1 GCA_934167435.1 uncultured Clostridia bacterium
CCCTTAAAGTATACACTCTTTTTTATTTTGTGTCTACTTTAGGGGGTATAGTTCATTTACTAACTCATTTTTACATATTATTGATTGTTTCTTTGTTGTTTTTTTGCTCTTCTGCAGTCTGGGCATCTTACAGGATCATTTGTAAAACCTTTTTCAGCGTAAAAAGCTTGTTCGCCTTCTGTAAAAACAAATTCAGAACCACAATCTTTGCATACTATAGTTTTGTCTGCCATTATAAAATCCTCCTTTTTAGAAATCTTTGAATTAAAATTTTTCACTTAAAACCTATCTAAAAAGAAGGGAATAATCAAAAAATAAATTCATGCTTATTTATAAGCATAAATAGTATATCACACAAAATATATAAAAACAATAATAAAATTCAAAAAAAGATAAAATATCACCAAAATACAAAATTCGACATATTATATAGTAGTTACATTATAGAGGTGATATCATGAAAAAAATAAAAAAAGGTGATATAGTAGCCAGAAAATCATATGGAAAAGATATTTTATTTACCGTTATAAATATAATAAAAACGCATAATGGCGATGTTGCAATATTAAGAGGGCTTATAGAAAGGGTAGAGGCTGATAGTTATATTGAAGACCTTGAAAAAATAAATTCAGAACAAATAAAAAAAGATTTAGAAAAGTTGCAAAACAAGTTAAACAGCAGAGTAAAAGATAATAGAAATTATGAGATTAAAAGAATTTATGATACAGGTAAAATATTGCATTTAGACGGGGACAAAAAATATAGTGAAAAATCATATTCATACTACAAAAAATTAGGATTAAAGGCAGTAGTAAAGAATATAGCAGAATATAAACAACCAAAAGTAATATATAATTTGTTAAAAATATATAATCCAGACATTTTAGTTATAACTGGTCATGATGGAATGATAAAAAAAGGAAAGGGATACAACGATATATACAATTATAGAAATTCGAGATATTTTATAGAAACAGTAAAAAAAGCAAAAGAATATGAAATGGACACGAATAAAAAAATCGTTATATTTGCAGGTGCATGTCAAAGTTATTTTGAAGCATTAATTGCAGCAGGAGCTAATTTTGCCTCATCACCAGCAAGAATATTAATTGACTTTTTAGATCCTCTTATTGTTGCTGAAAAAGTAGCAACAACAGATAAGTACAAATATATAACAGTTAATGATTTTGTTAAGGAATTACGAGACGGAAGAAAAGGGGTAGATGGAATAGGTTCAAATGGTACTATGAACATAGTACAACAATATGTAACAAAAATGTAATATAATTGTAACACAAAAGAAATAAAACCATTAAATGGTTGAAATAACAAAAGAACAAGGCAATATCTGCGAACTTAAGTTTTTGACATAGCTTTTTAAAAGTGTTATAATTCGACTAAATAAAAAAAGCAGGTGATAGAATGATCTATAAAACAGATATTGCAAATCTAAAAACAGACATTTTAGACAAAATAGGACAAAAGATAATTGTAAAAGGATCTTTAGGAAGAAGTAAAGCCTTTGAAAAAGAAGCTACAATAGAAAAAGCATATCCAAATATTTTTGTTGTAAAATATGAGGAAAATAATAGAAATGTAACATATAGTTATACAGATGTATTAACTAGAACTGTTGAGGTAGAAGTATTTGATGGAGCTTCATATAGCCCATTAATACCGCCAGCAATAGAAAACAAAAGAAAAAAAACAACCGTATAAATATAAAAAAGAAGGAAATATTCCTTCTTTTTTGCATTATTATAATATATCCTTAATATATTTATATAAAGAATATTAAGGAGGTATAAAAATGGTTATAGACACACAAAAAGAAAATTTATGTGTTAATAAATTAGTAACAAAGAAAAAAGAGATTATATTTGTAGAAGGAGATATGATTGTTCCAGATTCTAAACCAGATATATTAAGCACAATTTGTACAAGTGGAGTTATTAGTATATATAAAAAGGAACTTTCAGAAGGAAAACTAAGAATAGAAGGCAATATAAATGCATATGTTATGTATTTACCAGAAGATAGCAATGAAAAAATTAGAGGATTAAATCCAACATTAGATTTTTCAGAAAGTATTAATATACCAAACTGCAATGAAAATATGAACTTGAGAATGAATTCAAATATAAAATCTATTGAATGTAAAGTGGTAAACGGAAGAAAAATAACAATAAAGGCTGCTATAGAAGTAAATTGCAAAGTATACTCAAATGAAGAAATGGAAGTAATAAACAATGTTGCAAATAATGACAATATAAAAATGTTAAAACAAGATTTGAAAGTTAACTCATTATTAGGAATGGAAGAAAACAAAATATATGCAAAAGAAAATATAGCAATAGACAACATAGACAATCTTGCAGAAATATTAAAAGCTAATGTTAAAATATGTAATCAAGATGTTAAAGTAAGCTATAATAAAGTATTAACAAAAGCTGAGGCAGAATTTAAAATAATGTATTTAACAGAAGATAATAGAATAAATTTAGTTACATCAAATATACCGGTTGTAGGATTTTCAGACATTCCTAATGTAACAGATAATAATATTTGTGATGTTGATTATCAAATAAAAAATCTTATACTAAAACCAAATAGTGTTGAAGAGCATTCAATATATGTTGAAATGGAAGTTTCTACACTTTGCATGGTTTATGAAGAAAAAAATATAAATCTTATACAAGACTTATATAGTCCTTGTGAAAATATAGAATTTAATAGAAAAACAGTAAATACAATAACAGATAAATGTAATAAGAAAGATATTGCACAAATTAAAGAAAAAGTTAATATTCCTAATATGGAAAATAAAAAAATCATAGATGTAGATATAATGCCAACAATAAATAAAAAAGAAAACACAAATTCAACAATAAGACTTGAAGGCGAAATATCAATGAAATTTATTTTAATAAACAATGAAGATATGCAAGTAGATACACAAAATGTTAATTTACCATTCGAATATCAAGTTGATGCTAAAAATGCAGACTTAAACACAAGTACAAAAATAGATGTAAAATCACAAAATTTTATAGTTCAAGATAATGGAGATGTAATGTGCAATGTTGATTTATTAATGGATACAGATTTATATAAAAATACAAGTTTAAATGTTATAAATGAAATAGAAGATAATGGACCAAGAGAAGAGCAAGATTATAACGTTGTAATGTATATTGTTAAAAAGGATGATACACTATGGAAAATAGCCAAAAGATTTGGAACAACAATAGAAGATATAGTAAAAGTAAATGGGATAGAAGATGAGAACAAAATATATCCAAACCAAAAGTTATATATACCAAGATATGTAAAAAAGCAATCTGAGAAAGAAAACTTAATAAGTAATTATGCATAGTAAAATTTATACTAGATATAGATTTAGAATTCCTAAGAAAAAAACAAATGTAAGGTTTGATAAAGGAAAAAATGCAAAAATATTAAAAATAATTGTAATACTTATAATTGCTATTTTAACATTGAAATTTACACTGGATGCAGTAACCCCAATATTTGATACACTTTGTGAGGATGAAGCAAAATCAATAGCAACAATAATTTCAAACGAGAAAGCCACAGAAGTAATGAGTAGGTATTCATATGCCGAGCTATATTCAGTAGAGAAGGATAATCAGGGAAACATTACAATGATAAAAACCAATATAATACCAATAAACGAAATTATTTCTGATATAGCATTAAAAATTCAAGAAGAAATTAATGCAAAGGGAAGAGATAATATAAGCATAGCACTGGGAAGCTTTACAGGTATAAAGCTATTAGCTGGAAAAGGTCCTGGTGTAAAAATAACAATTTCATCAATTGGAAATGTAGAGACAGATTTAAAAAGTGAGTTTACTGCAAAAGGAATAAATCAAACATTACATAGAGTGTATTTGCAAGTAAAGTGTCAAATTAGTATTCTAACCCCATTTGACAATATTACAAGAGAAATAACAAATCAAGTTTTATTAGCCGAAAATGTTATTGTTGGTAATATTCCAAGTACTTATTATAATTTAGAGGGACTAGAAGATTCTAAAAGTACCTTAGAAGTAATAAAATAGTTGCAAAATTGCAACTATTTTTTATCACTTATTTGAGCATATTTTTTTAATTTTTCGTAAACTAAATAATTAATTGTACCGGCAGGAAATTTTCCATACTTGTCTTTTTTACCAGCAGGTACACCTGTTAAAATCTCAATTCCTTCTTCTATAGTTGAAATAGAATAAATATGGAATTTTTTATTTTTTACAGCTTCAATAACTTCATCTGAAAGTTGAAGATTTTTTACATTTTGAATAGGAATCATAACCCCATGTGAACCATCTAAACCTCTTATTTTGCAAATTTGGAAGAATCCTTCTATTTTTTCATTAACTCCACCTATTGGTTGGATTTGACCTTTTTGATTTACAGAACCTGTAACAGCAATTGATTGATTAATAGGAATTCCAGATAAGCTAGATAGTAAACCATAAAGTTCTGTACTAGAAGCACTGTCACCATCTACTCCATTATATAATTGCTCAAAACAGATACTAGCAGTCAAACAAAGAGGAATATCTTGGGCGAATAATTCACCTAAATAAGCACTTAATATAAATACACCTTTAGAATGAGAAGAACCAGACAAAGATACTTCTCTTTCTATATTTACAATACCATTTTTTCCAGTGTAGGTATTTACGGTAATTTTAGCAGGTTTACCAAAAGTATAGTCACCTATAGTTAAAACAGTTAAACCATTAATTTCGCCAACTTCGTAGCCAGAAGTATTTATTAAAAGTGAATTTTCCTTTATCATTTCTAAATATCTAGAATCATACTTTTTAACTCTTTCAATTCTTTTTTCTAAAGCTTTATCTATAAATTCTTTTGTTACAATTTTTGACTTTGCAATATTAGCCCAAGTTGCAGCTTCACCAATTACCTGAGCTAAGTCATTAAATCTGGTTGATAATTTGTTATTAGAACCTGCAATTTTTGAAGAATATTCCACCATTCTAGCCATAGCATATTTATCTAGCTGTGGTAAATTTTCTTGAACACAAAAACCATGTACAAATCTTGCAAGTTTATTAACATTTTCAGGAGTTATAGGTGCATCGTCTTCAAACTCAACTTTTATTTTAAATAATTTTTTAAAGTCAGAATCCATTGCCAAAAGAGTATGATAAATATCACTATTACCAATTAAAATTACTTTTAAATCTAATGGTATAGGCTCAGGTTTTAAAGATACCATAACCATTGAAGAACGTTGGTCTGCAACATTTTCAATGCTTAATTCTTTTACTCGTAAAGCCTTTTTTAAAGATTCATAACATTGCATATTACTTAGTAAATCTTTAGCTTGAAAAATTATATATCCACCATTTGCTTGTTGTAATAAACCAGACTTTAACATTGTGTGGTCAGTTTTTAATGAACCATAAAAGTTTTCATATTCTAATTTACCAAATATATTGTGATATGAATAATTAGAATCCATTATAACAGGAGCGCCCTCTTTTGAAGAATTATCAACAAATAAGTTAACTCTATAATTTAAACAAGGGTCTTGAACTTTGGAATTTGGACCTGGTTGATTATTAGAAGGGGCTTTATCTTCTTCTAAGAAAATAGGAATATTTTTTAAAACGTCTTGTTTTACATCATTTAAAAATTTATTTATTTTTTTATTACGTTTAAATTTTGATTTTATAAAATTTATATGAACGTTAACTGTAAGTAATGCTATATTTGACTGCCATTCGGAAACCTTTTTGTCGGCGTCTCTTTCAATTTGTTTTATTTTTCCAATAACATTCATTATTTGTTCTTGAACGATAGAAGACTTTTCTTCATATTCTTGTTTTATATTAGAATCTAATTTTTCAAATTCATCTTCTTCAATTGTCTTACCATTTACAATAGGCATCATATAAATACCATTTTGTGCAGATTTTACTTGAAAATTATGTTTTGCGGCTTCATTATTTAGTTCTTCCATTAAAATAGTTCTTTTATTTTCAAACTCTTGTCTAATTAAGGCTTTTTCTTTTTCAAAATCATCTGCATTAAAAGTCTTTTTTATATCTTTTTTAATTTCTTTAATAAAGCCATCCATACTTTCTTTAAATTCTTTTCCTTGACCTGCAGGAAGAGAAACAGCGATAGGCTCATTAGGGTTATCAAAATTATAAATATAGCACCAATCGTTTGGAACCTTTTTCTTTTTAGAAATTTCATCTAAATAATGTTTTGTATACATTGTTTTGCCAACACCACTAGGACCTTCTAAATATAAATTGTAACCTTTAACATTAACTTGAATACCAAATTCAAGAGCACTAATTCCTCTATCTTGACCAATACCAGTATTAATTGGCTCTAATTCTTCTGTAGACTCAAATTTAAAAACACTTGGGTCGCAAGTCATTTTTAAATCTTCAAAATTTAATTCATTCTTTTTTTTCATTTGTTTTCCTCCGAATATAAATATATTTTAACTTAATTATTACCAATGTGAAAATTTATAAACCTATTGTATATTAGTTAAAGTAATTTGTAAAGATTGGAATAAAAAAATAAAAATATTTTTTAGAACGGGTAGTATAAAATAACATAAAAAATCTTGCAATATTATATAATTAAATATATAATAAGTAATAAAAAAAGTAGGAGTAAATATGAATAAAACTAAAAGAAAAATATTTGAAACTTCAATGAAACTTTTTGCCGAAAAAGGTTATGATGCAACAAGTATAGAGGAAATTACGGCAACAGTAGGAGTAGCAAAAGGAACACTATATTATCATTTTACAAGTAAAGAAGAAATTTTTAATTTTTTAATTGAAGAAGGAATGAAACTATTACAAAATAGTATTGATATAAAAACAGCAAAACTTTCAAATTATATTGATAAAATTAAAGCAATAGTTTTAATACAAATAAAAATAGTAGTTAAATATGAAAACTTAATAACAATTTTACTTAGCCAATTTTGGGGAAATGAACCAAGAAATCAAAAATGCAAAAAACATATTTATAATTATATAGATAAAATAGAGCAAATAGTAAAACAAGGAATTGAATGTGGACAAATAAAAAAAGGAAATTCAGAAGCAATTGCATCTGAAATATATGGATTAATTTGCTCTTCGTTAATTTACAAGTTAAGAAATAATGGACAAATAGATGTTATGAAACTATATAAAGAATTAGAAAATACAATAATAGAAGGATTAAAAAATAAGTAGAGGAGAAAAAAATGAGAAAGCCAATTTATAAAATTGATAAATTTACAGACTTAAAAGATATGTTAAAAAATACAGAAGAAAAATTTTCAGATAGACCAGCATATTTATTTAAAACTGATAAAGAAGGTGTTTTTAAAGAAATAAAATATAAAGAATTTATAAATGAAATAAATTTTTTAGGAACTAGATTAATAAATATTGGTTTAAAAAATAAAAGAATAGCAGTTATTTCAGAAAATAGATATGAGTGGGAAGTTTCATATCTAGCAGTAGCGGCAGGAACTGGAGTTATAGTACCACTAGATAAAGCCTTACCAAATAACGAAATAGAAAGTTTAATAAGTCGTTCAGAGGTAGAAGCTGTAATTTATTCTGAATCTTATAATGAAATAATGGATAAGCTAAGAAAAGAAAATAGTACAAATTTAAAATATTACATATCAATGGATAAAGAAGAAAATGATGGTAATTTATATTCATTTAAGAAATTAGTAGAAGATGGAAAAAAATTAGTAGAAAAAGGAAATAAAGAATTTATAGATGCAAAAATAAATAACCAAGACATGGGAATAATGCTATTTACATCTGGAACAACTGCAGTGTCAAAAGCAGTAATGTTGTCACATAAAAATATTGTATCTAATCTTATGGATATTGCATCAGTAATAAAAATAGATGAAAATGATAGATTTTTATCCTTCTTACCACTACATCACACATTTGAATGCACAGTTGGATTTCTATACCCAGTATCTAAAGGTGCTGCTATAGCTTTTTGTGACGGAATAAGACACATTGCAGAAAATGTAAAAGAATACCAAATTACAGCAATGATTTCGGTTCCAATACTATTTGAAACAATGTATAAAAGAGTAATAAAAGCAATAGAAAAAAAAGGCAAACTAGAGCAAGTAAAAAAAGGAATAAAAATAAGCAATTTCTTGTTAAAATTCAAAATAGACATGCGTAAAAAAATATTTAAAGATATACATGAATCTTTTGGAGGAAAAGTAAATATATTTGTTGCAGGTGGTGCTGCATTAGATCCAGAAACAGAAAAAGGCTTTAATGAATTGGGGATAAAAATGTATCAAGGATATGGACTTACAGAAACTTCACCAGTAATTGCCGCTGAAGATGACAAATATAGAAAATTAGGTTCAATTGGGAAAGCATTTCCTAGTTTAGATGTAAAAATATTAGATAAAGATGATGATGGAGTAGGAGAACTTATAGTTAAAGGTCCATCTGTTATGTTAGGATATTATAATAACGAAGAAGCAACAAAAGAGACAATAGAGCCTGACGGATGGCTACACACAGGCGATTTAGCAAAAATAGATGATGAAGGATATATATTTATATCAGGAAGAAAAAAATATGTAATAGTATTAAAAAATGGTAAAAATATTTATCCAGAAGAACTTGAAATACTATTAAATAAAATAGAAGGGGTAAAGGAATCCTTTGTATACGGCAAACCACAAGATGATGGGGACTATAAAATATGTTGCAAGTTAGTTTATGATGAAGAAATAATGAAAACAAATTATAATTTAGAAGATGAAGAAAAAATTAAAGAACACCTATGGCAAGAAGTAAAAAAAGTAAATAAAACAATGCCAGCTTATAAATATATAAGAGAAATAAAAATAACTACAAAAGATTTTATAAAAACAACCACACAAAAAATAAAAAGACATGAAGAAATGAAAAATATTTAAAGTATAATAGCGATTGTAACTAATAAAACCTAGAAATCCCTAAGGAAAAAACAATATTACAATCGCTATTTTTTATTTTTATAATACCAATATTTTAATAAGAGCTTAAATACAAAGAAAAAAGAAAATATTACATTGTAACACAATTGTAACATTTCTGTAACATAAATTTAAAAATAAAATTAATAAATACTATTGTAGTTTTTTGTTACTTAATGTATAATTATAAAAGAAACAATGAAATATAAGTATGCGTAAGATAAAGGAGGGTGAGTTTACAATGTCTAGATCTGGCATAGTAAATGTGAGAATGGTAATCACTGAAGAAAAAATATTATCAAATATAGATAAAGTTCAAAAAATAATAAATCCAAATAGTAAAAAACAAATAGTACAATTAGAAGAGGATTCATATTTTAAAGATTTAATAGAATCAATAAAAACATACCTAATAGAATATCCAAAAAAGAAAAATTTCCCTGTAAGTGTTTATAAAGCAGCATATGGGTTAGTTGAATTTGCTACATATCAATTTGAAGAAAATACAAAGAAAATTGAAGAATTAATAAGACAAAGAGAAACAAATATAGCTTTAGCAGGTGA
>CAKPKZ010000055.1 GCA_934167435.1 uncultured Clostridia bacterium
CCATTAGAAAAAGCAAGAGAAATTTAAAATTAAATCTCTTTTGCTTTAAATATTTATTATTTTTGATACTACCATTTTAACAGATAAAAATATGCTTGTATACTGCAGTATTTTGCAAGGTTTTTACAAAAAGTTATGTTTACTCTAGTTATTTGTTTTTATTTTCAAGAATTTATTTTTTCCAAATTGAATAACTTTTTCTTTCTCTATTTCAATTATTTCATTTATATCTTCTATTACTTTGGAATCTACTTTAACGCCTTTGCCTTGTATCATCCTTTTGGCTTCACTTTTAGAAGAACTAAATCCTATTTTTAATAATAAATCACATATATTAATTTTACTTTCTCCTATAATTACTTCATTAATATCAGTTGGGATTCCGCCATTTGCAATTTTTAAGTATCTTTCTTTTATACTATTAAAATCTGTTGTAGGATTATACATTTTAATTAATTCTTTTGCAAATTTGATATGAGCTTCTCTAATATCTTTACTCATAATATCTTCGATTTCGCTTGTTTCTAAATCCGTAACAAGTTCAAAATACTGTTTTAGAACATTATCTGGAATTTTCATACTTTTTTCAAATTTATCAAAAGGTGAATCATTTAGTCCTATATAATTACCTAATGATTTACTCATTTTTTCTTTACCATCAATTCCTACTAGCAAAGGAAATGTCATGACTGTTTGTGGTTCTTGATTATAGTCTTTTTGAAGTTCTCTTCCTACTAACAAATTAAAAGTTTGGTCAGTTCCTCCAATTTCTATATCTGCATTTATTGCAACTGAATCATATCCTTGCATTAAAGGATACAATAATTCATGCATTGAAAGCGGTAAGTTATTTTCAAATCGATTTTTAAAATCATCTCTTTCCATAATTCTTGCAACTGTGTATTTACTTGATAACTTAATTATATCTTCAAAATTCATTTGTGAAAGCCATTCTGAATTAAATACTATTTCAGTTTTATCTTTGTCTAGAATTTTTGTAACTTGTTCTAAATAAGTTTGTGCTGATTTTCTTGTTTCTTCAAAAGTTAAAGCTGGTCTTGTTTTGTTTTTTCCTGAAGGATCTCCTATCATTGCAGTAAAATCACCTATTACAAATACTATTTTATGACCCATATCTTGAAATGTTTTTAATATTCTTAAAGGAACAGAATGTCCTATATGTAAATCTGGTCTTGATGGATCAGCTCCAAATTTTATTGTTAATTTTTTTCCATTTTTTAATTTTTTATCTAAATCTTCTTCAGAAAAGATTTGTATTGCTTTCCTTTTTATAATATTTATTTTTTCCATTTTATTTAAAACTCCTTTCTTTTTTTAATTGTAAGAAATTTAAATAGAATAGCCCTCTAGTTATTATACTTTTAGGCATATTATCACCTCCAATAAATCAAAAAAGCCAAATTCAATCCTTTTAAAGGACAAATTTGACTTCGTTGTACCACCTTTATTCACAATATAATAATATATATTGCCTCATTAATAGCTTATTCGCAGCAACACGTTAGTTACTATAAGAATTGTAATTCAAATTTTATATACTGATAATTTCCACCAAACATTATCTCTCTATTAGTTACTATAAAGTTCTACTAGGTTTCTTTTTAAAACATAACTAAATTAATATATTATTATTTTAGCATTTTTATATTGATTTTGTCAATCCTTGATTTTTAGCTATAATTGTTAAGTTAAATAAATTTGTAAAGTAGGTTTATTTAAGTTTTAAAGTTTTTGAAAATACACCGAAGTGTATGCACTCTGCGTATTATCTGAAAATTAATTATACAAACAGAGTATTAGAGAACTTGGCTTTCTAAATGTTTTTAGGAAATGCTCTGCTTTCCTTATCCTGCCTATAATATTTTCACTGATTTAAAAAAAGTTTTGAATCGCTCTTGACTTTCACAAACAATTGTTTTATAATATATTAAGTTTTTGAATTATATTAATATTAAAATTTAAGGTGATTTTATGTTCAAATTTAATATAAGTTTTATTCAAAAGATAACTATAATTAAAAATCAAAAAAAATTATTTGATTCATTAAATTCTGGAGATTTAGTATGGGCAAAAATGCCACTTTCTAAAAAAGAATTAAATTCCATAGAAGTAAATCATCAAATTAGACCATATCTCATTGTATCTAAAGACAGATATAATATTTTTGCTTATCAATCTTCTTCAAAACAATGGAATAATTTAAATAATTGCCAAGAATATTTCATTAATAGATTTCGCTATAAACAGAAAAAGGATAGTTTTATTAACCTAACTAAAGTACATAAAATTCCATTTGTTAATTTAAGGACAAAATATATAACATTAAATGAACAGGATTTAAAAAATGTTCAAAAAAAACTGGAAATTCAAACCAATAATAAATATCAATTTTCAATAGATATTTATATCTTAGAAGGAGATGTCATTGTTATCAATCATCAGTTATATTATGTATATGCTTCTGACAATGTTTATTTATATTGTTTAGTCATATTCAAAAAATGTCCTAAAGATAAAAAGAAATATGCAAATATTATTATTAACAATAAAACTTATTATACTACTTTTAAAGAAAAAGTAAGTTTTGAAAGAACTACAAAAATGAATATTGTAAATATAGCTTATAAAAGTGAAATGGAATTTATTTTAGAAAAGAAAAGAGGATTTGAATTAAATCAACAAAAATTATCTAATCTTGAAAAGAAAATGATAGAAAAAAGTCATGAATTAGTTTATGAGAATGGAACCGTTTTTCAAGTTGGAAGAAATAAGATAGTATATTTATTCAAATATAAAAATGTTCATTATGGTATCGATTTATTAATGTATAAAATAAAACCCAAAACAATGCCAATATATGATATAGAAAAAAGACCAATTTTAGAAATATTACCATTAGAAGAATTTTTAAAAATTGTTGATTTTTTAAGTTCAAATAATGTACAACCTTTAAAAGAAATAAATATATTATATGATGAATTAAGAACTGTTATATATAATTAATTTTTATAATAAAAGGAGAAATAGCAATGCAAATAGAATTATCAAAAATACAAAATTTATTAGATTGGGTAAAAACTAAAATTTATTTAGATACAATTTCAACTAATGCCATAAAAAGAGTAGTAAGAAGAGGTGAAGTTTATAAATGCAATTTTGGTATTGGAATTGGATCAGAAATGCAAAAAGAAAGACCTTGTATAATTGTTCAAAATAATACTAGAAATTCTCACTCAGGAAATGTAATTGTTGTACCTATATCTCATACTAATAAGAAAATATCTTGTATAGTTCCCATAGAAACTAGAGAAGATGGAGAGGGTAATATAATTTTAGATGGCTATGCTAATGTTTCAAACTTAATGTGTGTAAGTAAAGCAAGATTAGGTTCATATATAGCAACAATAACTAAAGAAGAAATGAAAAATATCGATACTGAATTGTTTGCGACTTTAGATTTGTTTGATTACTATAAACAATTTGAAAGACAATTAAAAGATAAAGACTTATATATTTCAAAATTACAAAATCAATTAAAAGAGCTAAAACAAATTACCAATACAGATTCTTTTGAAAATTTAAAGAAAAAAATTTCTAAAAAAAGCTAGACAACTTCTTATAATTCGTGCTATAATAAAATTACAATAAAGTTATTGCTAGAATGCAATAATCGTAATAAGTTTTTAACAAAGAAGAGCCTAGAATGGCTCTTTAGTACTTTTATGCATAATTTAAAAATTAAATAATATAATATTATTACAATAAAGTCATAATTAGAATGTTATGACCGTATTAAAGGGATATTAGTTTTTTATAAGCAATATCCCTTTTATTTAATATTTTAATAATAAAATTTCTACTCTTCCTATTTCAATCTCTCTTACATTTTTCTTATTGTCTAAAGTCCAAACCATTTTAAAACATTAACCAAATATATTGTCATAAGCCCCATAGGAATTGAAAAAATGAAAGTAATAATCGGAAAAGAATATACAATATGCTTATAGGATTTATCAATTTTTTTCATACATTTACATACAATTGTAACACTACAATTGTTTTATTCTTTTACAATATTTTACAAAACAATTGTATTAATTGCATAAGGTTTATTTTTTATAATCTAAAATAAACATCATAATAAATTTTATCAAACTTAAATTTCTCTTGCTTGTCTAATAAATTAAAGCTTACCATATTGTCATTCCCATGTGCATGGGGTTTGGTTGTAATGCTGCTGGAGTTGTTGGTTGCAGAATAATAGACTCTCCAAGAGAACGATTAATTGCAATACTTACTAACGCATTTGTACCATGTAATGGTAGATTTCCATTTATAATTTCAATTGCCACAATATTTATTGCAGGAACATACTCAGGATTCAAAAGTTCTATTATTTCTACAATAACAGTAGTTTTTGTTATTTTACTTGGAATTTTTATGACATTATTTATTTCAAAATTACTGTCTAAAACAATTTTAAAAGGGTTGCCTTCTTCGTTTATTTTGGAACTTCCACCATATAGAAAACCACAATTTGGAAAAATATTAGTGCGTTCCATTTTTGACAGAACTTTATTTGTTTTAGGAAGGGCTATTTTAATTGCTGCTCCTGCTGGCCTTATAATTTGGTTATTTGCTAATATTGGTATAAATGGTGCTAGTTTACTTAGTATTGTTGCTAACTTCTTAGATCCTTTTGCAAAATTAATGGGACTTGATGGATATATTTTAACAGCTTTTATTTTGGGTATTCCTGCAAATGAAATTGTATTACCTATAATTTTAATGTGTTATTTAGGAAACACTTCCCTTAGCAATATTGATGACACTTATAGTATTGGTCAAATACTTATTAATAATGGATGGACTATTTTAACAGCAATTAATGTAATGATTTTTACTATATTACATTTTCCTTGTACAACAACCCTTTTAACCATAAAAAAAGAAACTGGCAGCTTAAAATGGACTTTCCTTGGCTTTTTAATTCCTACTGTGTGTGGAATAATACTTTGTATGTGTACTACTTTGGTTTATAATATATTATTTATATAAAAAATGAGATTCAAGTTATATTTTCTTGAATCTCATTTTTCCTTTATTGTTTTTCTCCCCTTGTGTGCATATGTTCTGCGTCAAATTGTATATCATTTTTTAATTGTTCTTTTAGCTCTTTCATATTTGTAATATTATTTTGTTTTTTAAAAAATTTTACTGTTCTTTCTTCTATTTCTCTTCTTGTAAAAACTTCGTCTATTTCTTCTACTTGCATAAGTTCGTTTACAATATTTTGTATATAACCATCTTGAATTTCATCTACATCTTGTTTGTCAACAGTATTTTCGTCACCATCAACAGCATTAATTCCAATACTTTCTTCGTTATGATTGTCAAAATGTTCATTTGCTTCTTTTGCCATATTTTCTGTTTTATATATACCTTTTTTATCTGCTTGCAATTCTCTTAATTGTCTTGAAGTTGGCCTAACATTTGTTGTTTCTAACTGTGTTTCAACATTCATATTTCCATCTTTTGTTTTTCCTTTTCCATAATATGCCTTTACTTCTCCATATTGTCCATTTTCTACAGATAAGTATTCATCTTTTCCTGCTATTTTATATCTAGATAGTGTTTTATTGTCTTTTCTAGCAGTTTTATTAGCATCTACTTTTATAGCTTCTTTATTTGAATTATTCCCTGAAGATGCATCTATTTCTAATTTATCATTTATAATTTGTGCTGTTCCATCTTTTCTGATTGCCACAAATGAGTATCTAGTACTATTTTTAGCATCATTTGGGTTGTCTGCTATTTCATTTAGTTTGTCAGAATATACAATTGCAACTTTAGAATATTCTGTTGTATTTAAGTCTAATGCTTGTCCTATAGTTTTTTTATCATCTATTTTTGTATCAGCTTTTATTTGCTGCTTATCACTAATAATTTTATTTGTTTCTTCTTTATTTAATTCTTTTTTGCCGTTTTCTTGCTTTTCTAGTTTTTCTTCTAGTTCTACTTCTGCCATTGCCTTTATATCTTCTTTTTTTAACTTAATTCCATATTTTTTACTCATTTCTTCTGTAATTATATCTAACTGTTCTTCTTCTAGATCTACTAATGAAATTCCCTGTACTTGTTCCTTTTCATTTTTATCTAATAAATTTTTTACTGCTTGTAATTTGTCTTCTTCTAGAGTACTTGTAAAATATGGTTTCTCTTTTAAATAAGCTCCAATACATTTATCCCCTAAATAATAGTTATTTACAAGTCTAACTTCTTCTTTTCCTTCTTTATTGATTTCTTTTATTTGTTTTTTTACAATATACAAGCTCTCATATCTCTCACTATTATTAACTTTGTCATTCCATTGTATTTCACCTAAATATATAATATTTAATGTAGTTGTTTTTTCGTTTTTATTATCTTTTGTTTCTATAGAATCTCTTAATTGCCTCATTTTCTTTAACAATTCATCATTATTCATATATTTTAATCTCTCCTTTAAACATATCAAACTTAAGAGTTTTCAATGCGGCATCCTATTAAATCATAATTATTTACCTCTATAATTTTGCATTTTACAAATGTATTTATTGTTTTTTCTATATTGTCTTTTGGTGTTATTTTTATATATACTAAACCATCTATTTCTGGTACATCTTGCATTGTTCTTCCTATAAAGTATTTGTTGTCAAATGACACACTTTCTATAAGCACTTCATACTCATTTCCAATCTTTTTTTGTAAATTGTTATAAGATATATCTTGTTGTTTTTTCATTACTTTGTTATATCTTGATTTCTTAGTATTTCCATGTATTTGGTTTGGTAATTTTTCTGCTGGTGTTCCTTCTTCTTTAGAATACATAAATGCACCTAATTTATCAAATTTTGTTTCTTCAATAAAATTTATTAATTGTGTAAAATCCTCTTGTGTTTCTCCTGGAAATCCTACTATTAAGCTTGTTCTTAATGTAACATCTGGTATTTTACTTTTTATTTTTTCTATTATTTTTTTAATTCCTTCTTTTGAAGTTTTTCTATTCATCTTTTTTAATATACTATTTGAAATATGTTGAATTGGTATGTCAAAGTATTTTGCTATTTTTTTATTTGTTGCAACTGTATTTATTAGCTCTTCTGTTATTCCCTCTGGATAAGCATATAAAAATCTAATCCATTTTATTTGTGGTATTTGACTTAGCTTTGTTAACAACTCTGCTAATTTAGATTCTCCATATATATCAATACCATATTTTGTTGTATCTTGTGCTATAACAATTAATTCTTTTATTCCCTCATTTGCAAGCTTATTTGCTTCGTCTATTATATCTTCCATAGGTCTACTACAAAATGGTCCACGTATATATGGAATAGCACAATATGTACAATTATTACTACAACCTTCTCCTATTTTTAAGTATGCATAGTTTTTCCCTGTTGTAATTATTCTTTCCATAAATTCATTGTATTTTGGCATTGGTAATGGTTGTAATTCAGAAATTTTAGTAACTTTCTTTTTAGTTGATTTTTCTACTTTGTGTTCATATACTAGCTCTTCTACTATATTCCAGAATTTATCATAATCGTCTAATTTTATAAATAAATCTACCTCTGGCAATAATTTTAATAATTCATCATAATATCTTTGTACTAAACATCCCATTGCAATTAAATATTTGCATCTTCCATTTTTGTATTCTGACATCTCCAATATTGTGCTAATTGCTTCTTCCTTAGCGCTATCTATAAATCCACATGTATTAACAATTATAATATCTGCTTGCTCAGGGTCATTTACTATTTTAAAATTATTCTTTTTAAATATTCCAATAGCAACTTCTGTGTCTATTAAATTTTTGCTACATCCTAATGATACAAATCCTACATTCATATACTACTCCTACTCTTTATGACTACATATATGTTTTCTAGTCATTTCCATTAAATCTAATTTTGTAAAACCTTCAACTTGAGTTTTGCTTCTATCATTTTTTAAACATTCTTTTAGTTTATTCTCTATTTTTTGTTTATTTTCTTTACTTTTCATATCTATATAATCAATTATAATTATTCCGCCTATATCACGTAATCTTAACTGCTTTGCTATTTCTACTGTTGCTTCTTCATTTACCTTATACACTGTTTTTTCTAAATCACTTTTTCCTGTGAATTTTCCTGTGTTTACATCAATTGCAGTTAATGCTTCTGTTGCATCTATTGTAATAAAACCTCCACAATTTAGCCATATTTTTCTTCTTTTAGATTTTTCAATTTGTTTTTCTAATTCATATGTTTCAAATATGTCTTCTGATTTTATAGCAATACTTAAATCTTTAAATTCTTTATTTTGTTGTTTTAGCTCTTTTATTTTTGCATATTCTATTTTATCATTAACAACTATTTTCTCAATTTTTTTGTTTGCCATATCTATTAACATTTTTTCCACAATATCTTCACATTTATAAATTAATTTAGGTTCATTTCCTTTATACTGCTTGGCAGCCTCATTAATTTCATTCCATTTTTTTTCTATTTTCTTTATGTCTTCTACTATTTCTTCTTCTTTACCTTCTGCAGAAGTTCTTATTATTGCTCCATTACCTTTAGATAAATTATTTTTTACTAAATTAATAAGTCTTTTTTGTTCTTCTTTATTTTCTATTTTTTGTGATATTGTTATAATATCAGTATTTGGCATTAAAGCTATAAATTTACTTGGTAAATTTATATGTTTTGATATTCTAGCTCCTTTTTTTGCATTACTATCCTTTTTTACTTGTACTAAAATTTTGTCTCCTGTTTTTACAATTTGTTCTATATTAATATTATTGTCCTTATTTTGCTTAGTTTCATCTATTTTAGGTAATAAGTCGCTTAAATGTATAAAACTATTTTTTTCTGTTCCTATATCTACAAATGCAGATGCCATTCCTTTTACAATGTCTTTTACTATTCCTATATAAATATTTCCTTCGTTTCTAATTTCATCTTCTGTTTGCTCGTATAATTCTATTAGTTTTCCATTTTCTACTAATGCAATTCTTTTTAAATTTTCTTGTTTGTTTATGAATAATTCTAGCATTTTTAACTCCTTATTTGTTTAATTAAATTTATTCATGGCTATATCTACACCATTTTTTATTATTTCTATTGCAGCATTTTTTGCTTTTGTAGTTCCCTCTGACAATGTTTTTAATTCTTCTTCTGGAACCTTTCCAATAACATAATTAATCATATCATTTTTATGTTTAGGACAACCTATTCCTACTCGTATTCTTGTAAATACATTTGTTCCTAATAAATTAATTATAGATTTCATTCCATTATGCCCTCCAGAACTACCTTTTTTTCGAATTTTAATATTAGATGGTTCTATATCTATATCGTCATAAATTATAATTATTTTATTCATATCTATTTTGTAAAAATTTATTACTTCTATTATGCTCTCTCCACTTAAATTCATGTATGTTTGCGGTTTTAATAAAATAACTTTTTTTCCGTCTATTGT
>CAKPKZ010000056.1 GCA_934167435.1 uncultured Clostridia bacterium
TAATATAAAATTATTTGTATTGTGTTTGTATTTTTTATTACATTTAACCCTTTTATATTTGCATATTTTATATTTGAATTTGTTTTATAATCACTAAATACTTCCCCTAATTTTTTAGAATTATTAGACATCCTTTATTCTCTCCTTTTATATTATGAATTGTATCATATTTTATAAAAAAAATCACGAAAATGTTGTATATTTTTTTTTATTTAATATATGCAAATACTCAAAGACAAAATAAAAAATCTACTTAATTAGTAGATTCTTTATTCTTATATTATATTAATTCTAATATAGCAACTTCTGCTGCATCTCCTCTACGAGGTCCAGCTTTTACTATACGTGTATATCCTCCAACATTTTTTTCTGCATATTTTGGAGCTATTTCGTTAAATAATTTTGATGGTAAATCTATATTGTTACCTTCGCTATCTTTAACTTTATTAATTTTTCTCATTATTTTTCTTCTAGCATTTAATCTAGATGGCATGTCTTTTTGTCTACTTTCAGTTTTTTCTTCTTTTACAACTTTTAAGTATTCTTTACCATTTTTGCTTTTTACTAATTCTGTAACTTTATTACCTTTTGAATCTAATTTAGCTTTTACAACTTTAACATCAACCATTTCGAAGTTATCTTTTTCTTTAATTGCTAATGCTATTATACTATCTGCTATTGATTTAACTTCTTTTGCACGTGGTAATGTTGTTTCTATTTTACCATTTAATATAAGATCTGTTGTTAATGTTTTTAACATTGCCATTCTTATATCTGTTGTTCTACCTAGTTTTCTATTTGTAGCCAAATTTTTCACCTTCCTCTTATCTAATATTACTTTTATTAATCTTCTTCTTTAGCAAAATCTAATCCTAATGAATGTAATTTTGCTGTTACTTCGTCAAAAGATTTTTTACCTAAATTTCTAACTTTTAACATGTCTGTTTCTGATTTATTAGTTAAATCTTCTACAGTTGCAATACCTGCTCTTTTCAAGCAATTGAATGATCTTACAGATAATTCTAATTCTTCTATTGACATTTCTAAAACTTTTTCTTTCTTAGATTCCTCTTTTTCTATCATTACTTGTGTATTTCTAGTAGCTTCTGATAAATCTATGAATAGTTCTAGATGTCCTGTCATAACTTTAGCAGCTAGGCTTAATGCTTCATGTGATTTTAAACTTCCATCTGTCCAAACTTCTATAACTAGTTTATCATAATCAACCATTTGCCCAACTCTAGTATTTTCAACTTGATAGTTTACTTTTTTTACTGGTGTATAGATTGAATCTATTGGTAATACAGATATATCTTGATTTGGTTTTTTATTTTTTTCGGCTGAGTTATATCCTCTACCTCTATCAGCTGTCATTTCCATTTTTAAGCTTCCGCCTTTAGAAACTGTAGCTATATGTAAATCTGGGTTTAGTATTTCAACTGTTCCATCTGTTATGATATCTGCAGCAGTTACTTCTCCTTCTCCTTTAAAGTCAATTTTTAATATCTTTTCTTCATTTTCAACAAATTTTAATCTTACACTTTTTAAGTTTACTATTATTTCTGGTATGTCCTCAACAACATTTGGTAGGCATGAAAATTCGTGTAATACTCCATCAATTTTTACACTTGTAATTGCACATCCAGGAAGTGATGAAAGTAGTATTCTTCTTAAAGAATTTCCAATTGTTACTCCATAGCCTCTTTCTAATGGTTCACATACAAATTTAGCATAATTTTTTGTGTCGTCAACCTCTAGACATTCAATATTTGGCTTTTCAAATTCTATCATTTTTCCCTCCCACATGAGAAATAATTCTCAATCTATTTAAATAATTTTTGAGCATAAGGTAAAATAATATTTTACCTTTTCCCATTATTATTTTGAGTAAAGCTCTACTATTAAATGTTCTTCTATTGGTAGATCAACATCTTCTCTTGATGCTAATCTAATTACTTTACCGCTTAATTTTTGAGCATCTTTTTCTAACCATGTTGGAACTGGTCTTGTAGCATTTTCTTCTATGTTAGCTTTTATTGTTACATTGTCTTGTTTATTTTCTTTAACAGTTATTACATCCCCTGCTTTTACTAAATATGATGGGATGTCAACTGATTTTCCATTAACTTCAAATTGACCATGATTTACAAATTGTCTTGCTTGTGCTCTTGATGTTCCAAATCCTAATCTGTATACAACATTATCTAATCTACTTTCTAATATTTGAAGTAAATTTTCACCTGTTATACCTTTTTTATTTGAAGCCATTTCAAAATATTTTCTAAATTGTTTTTCTCCAACTCCATAGTATGATTTTGTTTTTTGTTTTTCTCTTAATTGAGTTCCGTATTCAGAAAGTTTTGCTCTTTTTTGTCCATGTTGTCCTGGTGCATAATTTCTTCTAGAAATACTGCATTTGTCAGAATAACATCTAGAACCTTTTAAGAACAATTTTTGTCCTTCTCTACGGCAAATACGACATTGTTCGTCTTTATATCTTGCCATTTTATTTCTCCTTTCATAATATTTATGAATTTCTTATTATATTAAATTATACTCTTCTTCTTTTTGGTGGTCTACAACCATTGTGTGGTATTGGTGTTACATCTTTAATAGCACTTATTTCTAAACCTGCTGTTTGAAGTGCTCTAATTGCAGCTTCTCTTCCAGCTCCTGGTCCTTTAACAAATACTTCAACAGATTTTAAACCATGTTCCATTGCAGCTTTTGCTGCTGTTTCAGCAACTTCTCCTGCAGCAAATGGTGTGCTTTTTCTAGAACCTTTAAATCCAAGTTCTCCAGCACTTCCCCAAGAAATAGCATTTCCTTGAGTATCTGTTATTGTAACTATTGTATTATTAAAACTAGAATGAATATGTGCTGCACCTTTTTCAATGTTTTTTCTATTTCTTCTAGCTACTGTTTTTCTTGTTACATTTTTAGCCATTTTACTAAATTCCCTCCTTGTTTTTATGTAGGATTTCTTTTATAAATTCTATTTTTTGCTTTTGCTTACTAATTTTCTAGGACCTTTTCTAGTTCTAGCATTAGTTTTTGTTCTTTGTCCTCTAACTGGTAATCCTCTTCTATGTCTTAAACCTCTGTAGCATCCTATTTCTGTAAGTCTTTTTATATTAAGAGCAACTGTTCTTCTTAAATCGCCTTCAACTTCATATGATTCATCAATAATTTTTCTTATTGCATTAACTTCATCATCTGTTAAATCTTTAACTCTAGTGTCTGGGTTTATTCCAGCTTTTTCAAGAATTTTTTTAGAACTTGATACACCTATACCATAAATATATGTAAGTCCTATTTCAACTCTTTTTTCTTTAGGCAAATCTACTCCTGCTATACGAGCCATATTTTTTTGCACCTCCAAAATTAATTGTTTTTTATTTTGTTTGTCCAAAACACATTAAAGGTGAAATGCACTAGTAAAATATACTAGCCTCTTTAAGTTTTTTAGACATATATATAAACACAAATTCGATATGTAAACTTTTAGTTTCACAGCCGCTACCTAATTTGTATTATTAACTTGTTTTTAAGGAATTAACCTTGTCTTTGTTTGTGTTTAGGGTTTTCGCATATAACTCTAATTACACCTTTTCTTTTTATTACTTTACATTTATCGCACATTTTCTTTACTGATGGTCTTACTTTCATTTTTTGCACCTCCTAAATAAGATTTATATTATTTGGGTTAATTTTACTATTTATTTTGCTCTCCATGTGATGCGTCCTCTAGATAGATCATATGGTGATAATTCTATTTTTACTTTATCACCTGGTAGAATTTTAATATAATTCATTCTTAATTTACCAGAAATATGAGCTAATATTTGATGTCCATTTTCTAGTTCTACTTTAAAATTTGTATTTGGTAGTGCTTCCACTACAATTCCTTCAACTTCTATAACATCTTCTTTTGCCAAGATATCCCCTCCTATAAAGAGCATTTTTGCATAAATTTTCCATTTAGTGCATTATAACTACTATAGTATACACCAAAATTAAAGTATTGTCAATATTTCTGGCTCTTTTTCTGTAATTAAAATTGTATTTTCATAATGTGCAGCTAAACTTCCATCTTCTGTTATTATTGTCCAACCATCATCTAATTCTAAAATGTTAGGTTTTCCCTGGATTACCATCGGTTCTATAGCTAATGTCATTCCTGGCTCTAGTCTAAGTCCTCTTCCTGCTTTTCCATAATTTGGTATTCCAGGATCTTCATGCATTTGTCTTCCTATTCCGTGTCCTTGAAATTCTCTTACAACTGAATATCCATTTGAATGTACATATTCACCAATTGCATGACATATATCTCCAATTCTGTTTCCTGGTTTTGCGTATTTTATCCCCTCAAAAAATGCTTGTTTTGTAACTTCTACTAATCTTTTAGCTTCTTTTTGTGCATTTCCTACTATAAATGTTCTTGCTGCATCACCATTAAATCCATTTTTTAATGCCACTGTGTCAATACTTACTATGTCTCCTTCTTTTATTATAGTTTTTTTAGATGGTATTCCATGTATAATTTCGTCATTAACAGATATACACGTTGCTGCTGGATATTTAGGAACCCCTTTTATTCCTGGGTCATATCCAATTTGTGCTGGAATTGCTCCTAAATCTCTCATTATTTTTTCTGCCATTTTGTCTATTTCCCATGTTGACATACCAGGTTTTATTTTTTCTTCTAATTCATTATATAATTTAGCAACAATTTTACATACATCTTTCATTAATTCAATTTCTTTTTTTGATTTTATAGTTACCAATTTAAATTTATTCTCCTTTTTTTAAATATTCTACTATATCTTTTGCTACATCCTCACCTAATTTATTTATTGTTTTACTAACTGTGGCAGAATATATTTTACCTTGTTTTTCATAATAGTCTACAAGAGGGCTTGTTAATTCAAAGTAATTAGCCAATCTACTTTTTATAGTTTCTTCATTGTCATCTTTTCTGCTTATTAAATCACTTCCGCATTTATCACATTTTCCTTCAACTTTAGGTGGTTGCATTTTTAAATTATATACCGCTTTGCATTCTTGATTAGAACATACTCTTCTATTTACTATTCTTTCTATTATTTCTTCTTCTGGAGTTGAAAGATTTATTACAAGGTCAACTTTTTTTCCTTGCTTTTCCAGAATTTTGTCTAATTCCTCTGCTTGTTTTACTGTTCTTGGGAAACCATCTAATATAACACCAGTATTAACATCATCTTGCCCTAATCTTTCTTCAACTATTTTTATTGTTACATCATCAGGTACTAAATTTCCTTTTGAAATATAGCTATCGGCTAATTTTCCTAGCTCTGTTCCTTCTTTTATTAATTTTCTAAATATATCTCCTGTTGAAACTTGTGGTAAACCTAATTGGGCTTCTAAAATTTTTGCTATTGTTCCTTTCCCTGTTCCAGGTGCTCCTAACATTATTATATTCATTTTTACACTTCCTCCTATTCTTAGGCTATTATTTACTTTATAACCTTTTTAATATCTACTATTACTAATAAATATTAAAAAAGTTATTAAATATACGTATATTATGGACATATCATAAAAATGATAAGTCCATAATTAACATATTATATTTTATTCTAAGAATCCTTTATAGTGTCTCATTACTAATTGAGATTCTAATTGTTGTATAGTTTCTAGTGCAACACCTACAACGATTAATATTGAAGTACCACCAAAGGCTATATTTAAGCTTGTAAATCTTAGTAACATTGGTAATATTGCAATTATTGCTAAGAACAATCCACCAAACCATGTTAATTTAGATATTATTGATGATAAATATTCTGTTGTTGGTTTACCAGCTCTTATTCCTGGAATAAATCCACCATTCTTTTTAATATTAGATGAAATTTCTGCTGGGTTAAATGTTGCATATGTATAGAAAAATGTAAATCCAACAATTAGTATCAAATATACAAATGCATTTGCTATTGAATATCCAATTCCTACACTTGATGAAGATGTAGCTATTGAAAATTTATATAATCCTGCCAAGAAACCTGTTTGGTTTGCTATATCTTTAACAAATATTTGTATAATCATAGCTGGAAATGTCATAAATGATGATGCAAATATTATTGGCATAACTCCTGCCATTGCTAATTTTAATGGTATATGAGTATTTTGTGCACCTACCATTTTTCTTCCAACTACTTTTTTAGAATATTGAACAGGAACTCTTCTTTCAGCTTGTTGTACAAATACAACTCCTGCAACTAGAATTATTGCTCCAAGAATTACTCCTAAAGCTGTTAATAATCCTATTGTGCTAAATCCTTCTGCTGTAAAGATTAAATTCCATAATGTTACAATTCCACTTGGAAGGCCAGAAACAATACCAACAAAAATTATAATTGATATTCCATTTCCGATTCCTTTACTTGTTATTTGTTCTCCTAACCACATAAGTATTGATGTACCTGTGATTAATCCAACAACAACTAATGCTGCTGTTATAAAACTATTATCTACAAATATTCCTGAAGATTTATAAGATAAATAAACACCAATAGCTTCTATAAATGCTAATACTACTGTTAGCATTTTTGTATATTTATTTATCTTTTTTCTACCTTCTTCTCCACCTTCTTTAGTTAATCTTTCAAGTGAAGGAATTATCATTCCTAATAATTGAATTACTATTGAAGCAGTTATATATGGTGTTATTGACATTGCAAATAATGAAAATCTTGAAAAAGCTCCTCCTGATATTAAATCTATCAGTCCTGCTATTCCATCTGAATTTCCTAATACTGTATTTAATGTTATACTGTTTACCCCTGGTACTGTTATATAGCATCCTAATCTAAATACAATTATTAATATTAATGTATAAAAAAGTTTTTTTCTAACATCAGGTGTCTTTAATGCATTTTTTATTGTTTTAAACAATTAAATCACCTCTGCCTTTCCGCCTAAAGCTTCGATTTCTTCTTTTGCTTTTGATGTAAATCTTGTAGCTTTTACGTTTAATTTTTTATCTAATTTTCCAGTTGCTAAAATAACGATTCCATCATTTACTTTACCGATTATTCCTTCTTCTAATAAAGTTTCAGCAGTAACGTCTGTGGCTTTAGATTTGTTTAACATTGTTAGTGTTACTTCTGTATATGTTTTAGCATGAATGTTAGTAAATCCTCTTTTTGGTAATCTTCTATATAATGGTGTTTGACCACCTTCAAATCCTCTTCTTACTCCTCCGCCTGATCTTGCTTTTTGTCCTTTATGTCCTCTTCCAGATGTTTTTCCAAGTCCAGATCCTATACCACGGCCTACTCTTGTTCTTTTTGTTTTACTTACAGCTGGTTTTAATTCGTCTATTTTCATTTCTTGGTTGCACCTCCTTATTTTATTATTTTATAGAAATTACATTATATCTTCTACTTTCTTTCCTCTTTTTTTAGCTACTTGCTCTATTGTTTGCATAGATTTTAAACCTTCTATTGTAGCATAAACAACATTTCTTGGATTATTTGTTCCTACAACTTTTGTTCTTATATCTTTATATCCAGCTAACTCTAATACAGGTCTTACGCTTCCTCCTGCAATAACTCCTGTACCAACTGAAGCTGGTTTTAATATTACATTTGCACTACCAAATTTTCCAATAAATTCATGAGGTACTGTTGTTCCTACTATTGGAACTTCTACTAAGTTCTTTTTAGCCTCTTGAATAGCTTTTTTTATTGCATCTGGAACTTCAGCAGCTTTACCATTTCCTACACCAATATGTCCTGCTTCGTCTCCAACTACAACTACAGCACTAAATCTAAAAGTTCTACCACCTTTTACAACTTTAGCAACTCTGTTAATAGCAACAACTTTCTCTTTTAATTCTTTCTTTTCTTCCATCGGTTTTTGTTTTCCCTCCTTCTTTATATGTTCACAAAATTATATTTTTATTATATTAATTAGAATTTTAATCCGCCTTCTCTTGCAGCTTCTGCTAATTCTTTTACAACTCCATGATATATGTATCCACCACGGTCAAAAACTACTGTTTCTATATTTTTTTCAGCAGCTCTTTTAGCAATTAATGTTCCAAGTTCTTTTGCTGCTTCTTTATTAGCATGTTTTGTTTTTACTTCTTTATCTAATGTTGAAGCTGCAACTAGAGTATTTCCTGCTACATCATCTATTACTTGTACATATAAGTTAGTGTTACTTCTATATATACATAATCTTGGTCTTTCTGCAGTTCCTGATATTTTTCTTCTTACTCTTATATGTCTTCTTGTTCTTTCGAATTTTCTATCTGTCTTTTTAACCATTTTCTTCTCCTTTCAGTTTTAATAAACTAAATTTTTGCTAATTTTTTATTTACCAGATTTTCCTTCTTTACGTCTAATAACTTCATCAGCATATTTAATACCTTTTCCTCTATATACTTCTGGTAATCTTTTTGTTCTTATTTCTGCTGCTGTTTGCCCTACTAATTCTTTATCAATTCCTTTTACTATAATTGTATTTGGATTTGGTACATCAAAAGTAATTCCAGCAGGAGCATCATATATTACTGGGTGAGAATATCCTAAAGTTAAATTTAATCCTGTTCCTTGTTTTGCAACTCTATATCCAACTCCATTTATTTGTAATTCTTTAGTGTATTCATGTGTTACACCAGTAATCATATTATTTATTAAAGTTCTTGTTAATCCATGTAAACTTCTATTTTTTGGTTCATCATTTTTTCTTATAACTTTAATAGTATTTCCATCCATTTCTAAAGAAATATTTTTATGTATTTCTCTTTCTAATGTTCCTTTTGGTCCTTTTACAGTAATTTTTTGACCGTCTATTTTTACTTCTACGCCTTCTGCTACTGTAATAGGTTTATTTCCTATTCTTGACATTTCTTTGTTTTCCTCCTTTTCGTCAATATTTTATTCTACCAAATGTAAGCTAATACTTCTCCACCTACACCTAGTTCTCTTGCTTCTTTATCTGTTTTTAATCCTTTTGATGTAGAAATTATTGCAATACCTAAACCATTTAATACACGTGGTAATTCATCTTTAGAAGCATATACTCTTAAACCTGGTTTGCTTATTCTCTTTAAACCATCTATAACTCTTGTTCCTTTTTCATCGTATTTTAATGTAATTCTTATTATACCTTGATTTTCATCTTTAATTTCTTCAAAAGCTTTTATATAACCTTCATTATATAAGATTTCTGCTATACCTAATTTCATGTTTGAAGCAGGTATATCTACTATCTTATGTTTTGAAGTATTTGCATTTCTTATTCTTGTTAACATGTCTGCTATTGGATCTGTAATATTCACTATTCATTTCCCTCCTTTTTTATTTATTGGCCTATGCCTATATATCTTTTACCAACTTGCTTTTTTTACTCCTGGTATTTCGCCTTTATGTGCTAATTCTCTAAAGCATACACGGCAAATACCATATTTTCTAATATAAGCATGTGGTCTACCACATAATTTACATCTATTGTATTGTCTTGTTGTATAT
>CAKPKZ010000057.1 GCA_934167435.1 uncultured Clostridia bacterium
GATAAGAACCTTTTGTTATTTGACCTGTAATGTTTACCCAAGTATTATCTTCATATTGTTTGGCATTATCCATAGAGCATAAAAAACCAACTACAACAGATTGATAATTAGAGCTAATAATCATATCTCTAGCTAAAATAAATTGGTCATCTTGTAAGTCTAAAACTCTATATACATAACCAGAAAAATTTATTTTTACACCAACATAATCGTCTATATTTTCATGAACAGTTTTTAAAATATTAGTATAATTTGATGGCTTTATTTCACAAACTTCTTTTTTTATAGAATCAGTAACCTTAAATGAACTATTAGCACCAGAAAATACTTTATAAATAACTATTCCCATAATAATAATCAACAAAATTACAACAAATGAAAAAAATATTTTAAAAGTTTTATTTCCATTAATTTTAAAATTATAAATAAACATAAAAATCCTCTTTTCTAATGTATTAATAAAACTTATGTAATAATATTTAAAATATGCATTAATTTTTTATAAAATCCTTGCTAAAAAGTTAATTTAGTGATATAGTAACAAAGACTTAAAATAAACTTTAGGAGGAATGAAGTTATAATGGGAATGTTAAATAAAATATTCAAATCATATAGTGAAAAAGAAGTAAAAAGAGTAATGCCATTAGTTAATAAAATTAATGGTTTAGAAGAAGAGTACACAAAATTAACAGACAGTGAATTAAGAGCAAAAACAGATGAATTTAAAAAACAATTATCAGAAGGAAAAACATTAGATGATATTTTACCAGAAGCATTTGCAACAGTTCGTGAGGCATCAAAAAGAGCTTTAGGAATGAGACATTTTGATGTTCAATTAATAGGTGGAATTATTCTACATCAAGGTAGAATTGCAGAAATGAAAACTGGAGAAGGAAAAACATTAGTTGCAACACTTCCTGTATATTTAAATGCACTGGAAGGAAAAGGAGTGCATGTAATTACTGTAAATGACTATCTAGCAAAAAGAGATAGCGAATGGATGGGAAAATTATATAAATTTTTAGGACTTACAGTAGGGCTAGTTGTGGCAGGAATGGAACCATACCAAAAACAAGAAGCATATAATTGCGATATTACATATGGTACAAACAACGAATTTGGATTTGATTATTTAAGAGACAATATGGTTATATATAAAAATCAATTAGTACAAAGAGGACTACATTATGCAATTGTCGATGAAATTGATAGTATTTTAATAGATGAAGCAAGAACACCACTTATAATATCTGGTAGAGCAAATGAATCATCTGACTTATACAAAAAAGCAAATGACTTTGTAAAAAAATTAACACCAAAAGTAATTGTAGAAGAAGATGTAAAAGATGTAGAACAAGCAGAAGATAACGAAAATTACGATTATATAGTAGATTTAAAAGCGAAGTCTGCATCATTAACACAAAAAGGAATAAAAAAAGCAGAGGAACATTTTAAATTAGAAAACTTTAATGATTTAGAAAACTCTACATTAGTACATCACGTAAATCAAGCATTACGTGCTTATGGAGTAATGAAAAAAGACATAGATTACATTGTAAAAGATGGCGAAGTACTAATTGTTGATGAATTTACAGGACGTATAATGTATGGAAGAAGATATAATAATGGATTACATCAAGCTATTGAAGCAAAAGAACATGTAAAAATAGCAGATGAATCAAAAACTCTTGCAACAATTACATTCCAAAATTATTTTAGAATGTATAATAAATTATCAGGAATGACTGGTACCGCAATGACAGAAGAGGCAGAATTTCAAGAAATTTATAATTTAGATGTTGTAGCAATTCCAACAAATAAACCAATGATAAGAAAAGATGAAAACGATGTTATATATAAAAACGAAAATGCTAAATATAGAGCAATAGTCAATAGTGTAAAAGAAAGCCATGAAAAAGGACAACCAGTATTAGTAGGTACAGTATCAATTGAAAAATCTGAAAAATTAAGCAAATTATTAGACAAAGAAGGAATTAAACATACAGTATTAAACGCTAAATATCATGAACAAGAAGCTGCAATAATTGCACAAGCGGGAAAATTTGGTGCTGTAACAATAGCAACAAACATGGCAGGACGTGGTACAGACATTATGCTTGGTGGAAATAGTGAATTTTTAGCAAAAGAAGAAATGAAGAAAAATAAAGTACCTGCAAATTTAATAGAAGAGTCAAATACATATTATGAAACTGACGATCAAGACATTTTAAGAGCTAGAGAACAATTCAATAAATTAGTTAAAAAATATGATGAAGAAATAAAAGAAGAAAAACAAAAAGTAATAGATGCAGGTGGATTAAAAATAATAGGAACAGAAAGACATGAATCAAGAAGAATTGACAACCAATTAAGAGGACGTTCTGGACGTCAAGGAGATATAGGTGAATCTAAATTTTATATCGGACTTGATGATGACTTAATGAAAATATTTGGTGGAGATACAATAACAAAAGTATATAATACATTAGGAGCAGATGAAAACATGCCAATTCAATCTAGAATTATTTCTAACGCAGTAGAAAATGCTCAAAAGAAAGTTGAAGGAAGAAACTTTAGCATTCGTAAAAATGTATTAAAATATGATGACGTTATGAACGTACAAAGAGAAATAATCTATAAGCAAAGAAGAGAAGTATTAGATGGTGAAAATATAAGTTCAAATATAGCACATATGGTTAACGAAATTGCCGCAGGAACAGTAAACATGTACGTTGAAGGAGAAGAACATACTTTAAATATAGAAGCATTAAATACAGAAATAATGAATATATTTGGTATTGAAATGTTTGAATACATTAAAGAAAATAAAAATAATGTAAATGCGATAATAGAAGAACTTCAAAAAAGAGCTGCAGAAAAATATCAAGTTAAAGAAGAAGAAATTGGCGCAGAACAAATGAGAGAACTTGAAAGAGTTGTAATGCTTAAAGTCGTTGATGAAAAATGGATGAACCATATAGATGCAATGGACGAATTAAAAGACGGAATCGGTCTTCGTGCATATGGACAATACGACCCAGTTGTAAAATATAGAACTGAAGGTATGGATATGTTTGAAGAAATGGTTGCTAATATAAAATTGGACGTTGTAAAAATACTTATGAATATACGTAAACAAGGAGAAATAAAAAGACACGAAACTTCTAGAATAACAAGTGCAGCTCAAGAAGCTTTAAATAGTGTAGATAATGGTCAAAGAATAGCAAATGCAGATTCAGATGTTGATAGAACAATTAGAAATGAAGGACCAAAAATAGGAAGAAATGACCCATGTCCATGTGGAAGTGGAAAGAAATATAAAAATTGTTGTGGAAAAAACGCTTAATATCAAGGGTTACAGAGATTGGACGAGTGAACATAAATATGAAAACATAGTAAATTGTTTGCAATTTGTTTGCAAAATGTTTTCATAAGTTGATACGAAATCTCTAAAACACTTGAAAATAAAAGGTTGTGCAGTTGCAAACAAAATGAATATAAAGTAAAGAAATGTTATCATTCGTGGTAGCGTTTCTTTTTTAGTTTGTTTACATTCAAATTTTGAAAGGAGAATGTAAAATGTCAAATGTAACAATCCAAAAGAGAGGAAAATATTATCAATACAAATTTGAAATAGCAAGTGTTGATGGTAAAAGAAAATTTTTAAACAAATCAGGTTTTAGAACAAAGTCAGAAGCAGAAAAGGAGGGAATACTTGCTTATAATGAATATCTAAATACTGGAAGAAGTACTAAATCTAACAAAATGAGTTATTCTGACTTTTTAGATTATTGGTTAGATAATCATTGTAAAATAAATTTAAAGTATCATACTATAGAAGCATATAGCAATATAGTAAAAAATCATTTAAAACCTAATTTAGGCTTTTATAAACTATCTCAAATAACAAAACCAACATTACAAGATTTTCTAAATAAAGTATATGTTGAAAAAGGTTATAGCAAAAACTTTTTAAATAATATAAGAAAAGTATTAAAATGTTCTTTTAATTATGCAACAGAAAATGAATATATTAAATTTAATTCTGCTGCGAATTTAAAATTACCTAAATATGATGTTCCACCAGATGATCCAGCACACATATTTACCAACGAAGAAATTAATATGATATTAGATAGATTTAAAAATAATCATTGTGTATATTATGCATTCTTAACTGCATATTGCACTGGATTAAGAATTGCAGAAGTATTTGCATTAACATGGGATGATATAGATTTAAACAATAAAACAATAACAGTAAATAAAAATATATTAAAGAAGAATCAAGCAGGAGGAACAAAACAAAGACATATAAGTGGAAACTCAACAACAGTATGGTATTTTGGAACTTGTAAAACACAAACAAGTTATAGAACTATTCCTATAGGAGATACACTTGCAAACGCATTAAAGGAATATAAAAATGAACAAGAAGTACATAGAAAAAATTATGGAGATTCGTACATGAAACATTATAAAAAGACGGTTATAAATGAATTTAACAATAAAGAAGAGATAAAAATAGTAAATGCACATGCTGAAATAGATGTTGCTTTACCAGAAGTTAATTTTGTATTTGTAAAAAATAATGGAGTATACGAAGGGACAGATAGTTGTAAATATCCTTTTAAAGTAATTCATTATGAATTAGGTATTCCATGCAGATTTCATGATTTTAGAGATACACACGTTACAAGACTTATTGAAGCAGGAGCAGATATAAAAGCAGTTTCTAAAAGACTAGGTCATAGAAATATTGATATAACTTACAATATTTATGTAAGAGTAACAGCAAAAATGGAAAATGAAACAGCAGATAAATTTGAAGAAATTTGTAATTGTTTGTAATGGAGGTAGAAAAAAATGGATAAAGTAAATAATGTGATAGTAATATTAAAAGATATGACTTTTATAAATAAATTAAGATTTGGAGTTTGTGTATTTTCAAGTAATTATTTGAATTTTAAATATGATAAAAATAAATATTATAAACAATATGATGGATTATTAAGAGACTGGGATAAAGAATATTTTAAAAGTTTTTTAGATGCAAGAAAATATCCAATAATATTATTTGTACTGGCTAAAATGATGGAGATGAATGAAGGAGAGAAAAATCAAGTAATAATGTGGCTTATAAATAATATATAAATATAGTATGAGAAATTTTGTCGAAATAATTGACAAATCTTGGAAACGATGATATAAAATAGGTGTATTCGATAAAGGATACAACTGAAAAATTGAATAATAGATATTTCCCTGTTGTAGGTTTGAACCACTATATTACTCAAAGAAAAATAGTGGTAGATTAGAAATAATCTAAAAAGTACTTCGCGAGAAAATACTTTACCTACTGATCGGAAGCCAGAATGTGTAAGAGGCCCTTGATTCGTTGGCCTGTGTTGGTTAAGTGTGTAAAATGTCCAACAAGTATAAAGAAGTAATGTGTAAGTCGTAAGTGCTACAGATGTCTTATTTAATTCACAGTAAACAACAATATAATAATGCTCAAAAGTAGAAATGTAATGGGTTTATTAAAAGATACTTTTTTAGTAAGAAAGTACGTTTGTTTATTGCGGATTAAATAGACTTCTAGGTATCTCTTATGACTTTTTTGATTTTTATTCAAAAAAGTTAAGAAAAATTTTATGCAAGTGAGCAAAAATTTTTCAGTAAGAGTAAACGGAACTTCTGTATCATTTAATGGCTTTTTAGGGAGATATTTTAAATATATAGATATTGATATAAGGTTTCGTTTGATAAAAAAAGCGAAGCCTTTTTTGTTGTTTATGCTACTTGCTAGAAAGGAGGAAATCATGGAAGATTTAAAAATTATTAATGCAGATAACTTATTATACACAACACTTTCAGAAAATGAATTTATAGTAGATGAGATATTACCAGTTGGACTTCATATATTTTGTGGAGCTCCTAAAGTAGGGAAAAGTTGGTTAATGCTTGATTTATGTATTAAAGTTTCAAAAGGAGAAGAAATTTGGAATTTAAAAACAAATAAATGTGATGTTTTATATTTAGCTTTAGAAGATACACATCAAAGATTACAAAAAAGACTATTTAAACTAACTGATGAGATAGATTCTAATTTTCATATAGCAATAGAATCAAATAAAATTACAAATGGATTAGTAGTGCAATTAGAAAATGCTATAAAACAATATACTAATATAAGATTAGTTGTTATAGATACTCTTCAGAAAGTAAGAAAGCAAAGTAATGATGTAAATTATTCAGCAGACTATGGAGAAATATCAACATTAAAAGCATTTGCTGATAAAAATAAATTAGCAATTATATTAGTTCATCATTTAAGAAAACAAGATGATAGTGATGTTTTTAATAAAATATCAGGTACAGCAGGAATAATGGGAAGTAGTGATACAACATTTATACTAGAAAAGAAATCTAGAGATGATTCAGTTGCAACATTATTTGTAACAGGTAGAGATGTTGAGTATCAAACATTTATATTAAGGTTTGAAGAATGTAGATGGAATTTAATAGAAAGGTCTTTTCAAAAAGAACTTGAAATAAAAAATGCTCCAGAGATAGTAAGTAATGTTATATCTTTTATCAATGAAAATAAAATGTGGCAAGGAACTGCAACAGAATTATTAGAAATATTAGATAAAAAAGATATAACACCACAATATCTTACTAAAGTTCTAAACGAATATAGTAAAACAATTTTATTAGATAATAAAATAATTTTTACAACATCTAGGACAAGTACAGCTCGTTTAGTAACTTTGAAGAAAGATATTGATGAACTTACAGAGCGGAGCTAAAAATGACATTAGCATTTATGATAATGTCATCAATGACGATGATGACGCTAAATTTATATAGCGGTTGAATCGTCATTGTAGGAAGTCCAGATGGAAAATCTGGCACACCAACTTTTGTAAAAAGTGTAGTGTGTTACACTCATAAATGCGCTTTTGAAAAATGGAGCAGAATTTAACAAGGTTATTGCAGAAGATTTTTCAAAATGAGAGTGTTAAATATTACAAGTAATATTTAACAAGCGAAGAAGCATATGAGTGTTCTCACGTTTTGATAATAAGATAAAAATTATAAATTGAAAATTAAATATAAGGGTTATAGTAATTTCATCGTCATTATCGTCATCAAAACGTGTGCTTACAAAGAAAAGCAAGAAAGGAGAATGAGATATGCCATATACAATATTAAGATTTAAAAAAGATAAAGGTGGTGCAATTGCTGGTTGTGAAAGACATAATGAGAGAAAAAAAGAAGCTTATAAAAGTAATCCAGATATAGATATTACTAGAACAAAATATAACTATCATATAATACAAGCACCAAAATACACTTATGGTAGAAAAATAAAAGAATTAATAAAGAAATATGAATGTAAAACAAGAAAAGATAGTATAAGACTGGTTGAAACATTAATAACTGCTTCTCCAGAATTTATAAGTAAACTATCTGAAGAAGAAAAAAGAGAATATTTTGAAAGAGCGATAGAATTTATGAAATCTGAAATAGGAGAAGATAGAATAATATCAGCTGTAGTTCATATGGATGAAAAAACTCCCCATATGCATTTGGCATTTTGCCCAATTAATCAAGAAGGTAAATTATCTGCAAAAAGTATATTGGGAAATCAAAAGAGTTTATCAGAATGGCAAACGAGATATTATGAATTTATGCATGAAAGATGGCCAGAACTAGAAAGAGGTCAATCTGCACAAGTAACAAAAAGAAAGCATATTCCAACTTGGTTATTTAAAATGGCAGATAATTTGGATTATTTATATCACAAATTATCTAATGTAATAGAAAATATAAATTTAATAGGTATGAAAAAAGATAAAGCAGAGGCAATTGAATTATTATCTGAGTTTGTACCAAAAGCTCAAAAATTTTCGGCTAAAGTAAATTCATATAAAGATTATATTAGAGAGTTGGAAATTAAGGTAATTAATCAAAAATATAATAATAAGGATCTTGTAGAAGAAAATAATGAGCTTAAAAAACAAATTGAAGATAAAGAATTTGAAACTAGCATGAAATTAATGAATATGCAAAGTCAAATTAAGAAGTATGAAAAATATATTAAAAAACTTCCAAAAGATGTAATTGAAGAAATTGAGAGAAAAGAACGAGAACATAAATTTAGAGATAAGGAGATGGAAAGATAATGAAAACAAATGTAATTGAAGAAAAAATGATTTATACAACACACGAAGTTGCAAAAATACTGCATTCAAGTCCAAATTATATTTATGAATTGATAGAAAAAGGTAAATTAAAAGCTATAAAGTTAAAAAGCTTTAAAATAAGAAAATCTGCTGTTGAAGAATTTTTGAAAGAAAATGAAGGAAATGATCTATCAGATATTGATAATATTAAAAAGATATCGACTAATAATGAAGAAGGACAGTAAAGTATGGGAAATGTTACTATTCAAAAAAGAGGAAAATATTATCAATACAAATTTGAAGTATCAAAAGTAGATGGAAAAAGAAAATTTATAAATAAATCTGGGTTTGAAACAAAAGACAAAGCTATAAAGGCAGGAAATATAGCATATACAGAATATTTGAACACAGGATTGGTATTCAAAGAAAAGGAAATATCATTTAGTGATTATTTAGATTATTGGTATGAAAACTATTGTGAAGTAAATTTAAAATATAACACAAGAAGAACTTATAAAACAATAATGGAAAAGTATTTGAAAAAAGAACTTGGAAAATATAGGTTGAATTCTATAACAAGTGTAAAGTTAAATTCATTTATAGTTGATTTATGCAATAGATATAACTATAAAAAATCTTATTATAGTAATATTCTAAAAGTTCTAAAAAATTGTTTTAGAGTAGCGACTGATGTATATGGTTTTATAAAGTATAATCCAACAATTACCTTAAAACTTCCTAAAATAGAAGATAACAATGAATTTGAAAAACATTTATATAACAAGCAAGAAATAAATAGAATTTTAAAAAGATTTAAAGATGATGACACATTTACCTGTGCTTTTATTACAAGTTGTTTTACTGGAATGAGAACGGGAGAAGTATGTGGCTTAACATGGGAAGATATTGAATTTAAGAATAGGATTATAAATGTAAAACATACAGTATATGATAAACCAAAAGATGAAAAAGGTAGATGGTATATTGGAACAACAAAAACCAAACAAGGTACAAGACAAGTTAATATGTGTGAAACTTTATATAATGCATTGTTAAATTATAAAAAGAAACAACAATATTTAAAGAAAATGTATGGAAATCAATATATGAGTTATCATTTTGAAGATGTAAAAAATAAATATGGAAAGGTTGTAGAAAAACGTATTGTTCAAAACGAAAGTAATATTTTACAAATAAATAATGCTAATATGGTATTTGTACGAGAAAATGGCAAATATGTCGGAAGAAATATTTTAAACTATCCATTTAAGATAATTCATAAAGAACTTGGAATTGAAAATTGTAGATTTTATGATCTAAGAG